>NZ_DASWOM010000014.1:0-17401 GCF_036398755.1 Acerihabitans sp.
GGCGGTATTAAAGAAACGACCTTTGAAGAGATGATTGCCCGCCACCCTGAGCGTGTGATTGAAATCGCGGTTAAAGGCATGCTGCCAAAAGGCCCGCTGGGTCGTGCAATGTATCGTAAACTGAAAGTTTACAAGGGTACCAAGCACAACCACGCGGCTCAGCAACCGCAAGTTCTGGACATTTAATCGGGATTATAGGCAATGGCTGAAAATCAATACTACGGCACTGGTCGCCGCAAAAGCTCCTCCGCACGCGTCTTCATGAAGCCGGGTAGCGGTAACATCGTTATCAACCAGCGTAGTCTGGATCAGTACTTCGGTCGCGAAACTGCCCGCATGGTAGTTCGTCAGCCGCTGGAACTGGTCGACATGGTTGAAAAACTGGATCTGTACATCACTGTTACCGGTGGCGGCATTTCCGGTCAGGCAGGCGCAATCCGTCACGGTATCACCCGTGCGCTGATGGAATATGATGAATCGCTGCGCGCAGAACTGCGTAAAGCCGGCTTCGTCACCCGCGATGCCCGTAAGGTTGAACGTAAGAAAGTCGGCCTGCGTAAAGCACGTCGCCGTCCGCAGTTCTCCAAACGTTAATTCCCGGCTGTTATTTTTACAGCTGACAAAGCCCGGCACGGTCCGGGCTTTTTTATTTCCCGCGCGTTGATTTAACGTCAAATATCTGATTGCGTCGATTTATTCAACGTGATTTGACACATGCCGTCCCCCTAAACACGCAAAAATCTGGTAAACTGTTAAACACTTTTATGTCTGTTGACGTAACCGGCGTGTTGTCCTGATGGCGCAAGGATGTGGCAAGTCAGTTTTGCCGCGGGTGCGAGGGACCACGTGGCGCCGGTAAGTTATCGGTCAACATTTTCAGGATAGTAGCCGGGCTAGTTGGCTATTCGCGGTATTTTCTAGATAAACTTGGAGGTTTTCATGGCTGTCGCTGCCAACAAACGTTCGGTGATGACGCTGTTTTCCGGCCCGACCGACATTTTTAGCCATCAAGTACGTATTGTACTGGCGGAAAAAGGTGTCAGTGTCGAAATTGAGCAGGTAGAACTTGATAATCTACCCCAGGACCTGATTGACCTCAACCCTTACCGCACCGTACCGACCCTGGTCGATCGCGAACTCACCCTGTATGAATCGCGCATCATCATGGAATACCTCGACGAGCGTTTCCCCCATCCCCCGCTGATGCCGGTTTATCCGGTCGCGCGCGGCACCAGCCGTTTGATGATGCATCGCATCGAAAGCGACTGGTACTCCCTGATGCGCAAGATTGAGCAGGGCAGCGCCCAGGAAGCGGAGAGCGCACGTCGCCAACTGCGCGAGGAACTGCTGGCCGTGGCGCCGGTATTCAACGAAGCGCCGTATTTTATGAGCGAAGAATTCAGCCTGGTGGATTGCTACCTGGCCCCGCTGCTGTGGCGTTTGCCGCAGATGGGCATCGAGCTGGCCGGCGCCGGCGCCAAGGAATTGAAGGGCTATATGACGCGCGTATTTGAGCGTGACGCCTTCCTGGCCTCCTTAACCGAAGCTGAGCGCGAAATGCGCTTGCAAACCCGGGGTTAAGGGTATGGAAGTCTCTCAACTTTCTCCTCGCCGTCCCTATCTGCTCAGGGCGTTCTATGAGTGGCTGCTGGATAATAACCTGACGCCGCACCTGGTGGTGGACGTCACGGTGGACGGCGTATCGGTGCCGATGGAATTCGCCCGCGACGGACAGATTGTCCTCAATATCGCTCCCCGCGCGGTGGCGAGCCTCGAACTCACCAATGCCGAAGTGAGCTTTAACGCGCGCTTTGGCGGTATCCCCCGCCAGGTCAATGTGCCCATCGCCGCCGTGCTGGCCATTTATGCCCGTGAAAACGGCGCCGGCACCATGTTCGAACCGGAAGTCGGCTACGAACAGAATGGCGTGGCGGAAGACGCGTCGACGCTGGATAGCGCGCCTGAAACGGTAATGTCGATTATCGACGGCGACCGTCCCGACAGCGACGATGATAATCATCCCGATGACGAACCGCCCGCGCCGCCGCGTGGCGGACGCCCGTCGCTGCGGGTGGTGAAGTAATAACCAAGCCCTCCCGCCTTGTCAGGGACGGGAGGGCTTGAGCGCCCATCACACTTCCAGGTAGTTCATGATGCCGTCGGCGGCCTTGCGGCCTTCGGCAATGGCGGTCACCACCAGATCGGAACCCCGCACCGCGTCGCCGCCGGCAAAAATCTTCGGATTACTGGTCTGGAACGCGGTTTCACTGTCTTCCGGCGCGATAATCCGTCCCTGGCTGTCCAGCTCGACGCTGAAATCCGCCAGCCACGGCATGCCGTGCGGACGGAAACCAAACGCCATCACCACCGTATCCGCCGCCAGCACGTGTTCAGATCCGGCGATGATCTCGGCACGCCGGCGGCCCTGCGCGTCCGGCTCGCCCATGACGGTGCGCACCATCTTCACGCCGCAGACTTTACCGGCGGCGTCGATTTCAATGCTGACCGGCTGAAGGTTGAACATAAATTCCACCCCTTCCTCACGCGAGTTTTTCACCTCGCGCCGTGAGCCGGGCATGTTTTCCTCATCGCGACGGTAAGCGCAGATGACATGGGTTGCGCCCTGGCGAATCGACGTGCGCACACAGTCCATCGCCGTATCGCCGCCGCCCAGCACCACCACGCGTTTACCTTCCATGCTGACGTATGGCGCCGATTCCGGGTTTTCAAAGCCCATCAGCTGCTTGGTATTGGCAATCAGGAACGGCAGCGCGTCAACCACGCCCGGCGCGTCTTCGTTTTCCAGACCGCCGCGCATCGACTGATAGGTGCCGACGCCGAGGAACACCGCGTCAAACTCACCCAGCAGATCGCTCATCATGATGTCTTTGCCGATGTCGGTATTGAGGCGAAACTCAATGCCCATTTCGCTGAATATCTCGCGGCGCTTTATCATCACCTCTTTTTCCAGCTTGAACGAAGGGATGCCGAAGGTCAGCAGGCCGCCGATTTCCGGATGGCGGTCGAACACCACCGCCTGCACGCCGTTGCGCGTCAGCACGTCGGCGCAGGCAAGACCGGCGGGGCCGGCGCCGATCACCGCCACCCGCTTGCCGGTGGACACGATGCCCGACACGTTGGGCTTCCAGCCCATTTCAATCGCCTTATCGTTGATGTAGCGCTCGATATTACCGATGGTCACGGCGCCGAATTCATCATTCAGCGTACAGGAGCCTTCGCACAGGCGATCCTGCGGACACACGCGCCCGCAGACTTCCGGCAGGCTATTGGTCTGGTGCGACAGCTCGGCCGCTTCGATAATGCGGCCTTCATTGGCCAGCTTCAGCCAGTTGGGGATGTAGTTATGTACCGGACACTTCCACTCACAGTAAGGGTTGCCGCACGAAATACAGCGATCCGCCTGCGCTTTGGACTGCGATTCCGAAAACGGCTCGTAGATTTCCACAAACTCAATTTTCCGGATCTTGAGCGGTTTTTTCGGCGGATCCACACGCTGCAAGTCGATAAATTGATAAACATTTTGACTCATCATTAACCTCTTACTGCGCTTGCACGCGAAGCTCTGCCGCAGAACGGCTGCGGTGACCCAGCAACGCTTTCACATCACTCGATTTTGGTTTAACCAGGGTAAACTTCGACGCCCAGGCAGGCCAGTCGGCCAGGATTTCCTCTCCGCGATGGGAGCCGGTCAGCTGTACATGTTCGGTAATCAGGCCGCGCAGATGTTCTTCATGAATGGCCAATTGCTCCACGTCCAGCACTTCCACCAGCTCGTTATTGACCCGCTTGCGGAAATCGCCCTGTTCATCCAGCACATAAGCGAAGCCGCCGGTCATGCCCGCGCCGAAATTGACGCCGGTACGGCCCAGCACGCAGACGATGCCGCCGGTCATGTATTCACAGCCGTTATCGCCGATCCCTTCCACCACGGTAATGGCGCCGGAGTTGCGCACGGCGAACCGCTCGCCGGCACGCCCGGCGGCAAACAGTTTGCCCCCGGTGGCGCCGTACAGGCAGGTATTACCGATAATGGTAGCCTCATGGCTGCGAAACGCCGACCCCACCGGCGGACGGATAACGATGCTGCCGCCGGCCATGCCTTTGCCGACATAGTCGTTGGCGTCGCCGGTCAGGGTCAGCTCCACGCCGCCGGCGTTCCAGACGCCGAAGCTCTGGCCCGCGGTGCCGGTGAAAAAGGCCTTGATGGGATCGGCGGACAGTCCCTGGTCGCCGTGCTGCGCGGCTATGGCGCCGGACAGCATGGCGCCCACCGAACGATCGGTGTTGTGGATATCGTAATAAAACGTCTTGCTCTGACGCAGCTCCACATACGGATTGGCCTGTTCCAGCAGGGTTTTGTTCATCAGGCCCTTGTCGAACGGCGGATTGCTGCTTTCCGTGCAATACAGCGCCTTGCCCGGATGCGGCGTGGCGGTTTTCAGCAGCGGCGACAGATCCAGCTTATGCTGCTTGGCGGAAATGCCGTCCAGCTCCAGCAGCAGGTCGGTGCGGCCGATCAAATCCACCAGCCGGGTCACCCCCAGCTCCGCCATGATTTCGCGGGTTTCCCGGGCGATAAAGCGGAAGTAGTTGGTCACCAGTTCCGGCAGCCCGTGATAATGATCGCGGCGCAGCTTTTCATCCTGGGTGGCCACGCCGGTGGCGCAGTTGTTCAGATGGCAGATGCGCAAATATTTACAGCCCAGCGCTACCATCGGACCGGTGCCGAAACCGAAGCTTTCCGCGCCGAGGATCGCCGCCTTGATAATGTCCTGGCCGGTTTTCAGGCCGCCGTCCACCTGCAGGCGGATCTTATGGCGCAGGCCGTTGGCCACCAGCGCCTGCTGGGTTTCCACCAGTCCGAGTTCCCAGGGGGAGCCCGCGTATTTCACCGACGACAATGGGCTGGCGCCGGTGCCGCCGTCGTAGCCGGCGATGGTGATCAAATCCGCATAGGCCTTCGCCACGCCGGTGGCGATAGTGCCGACGCCGGGTTCGGAAACCAGTTTGACCGAAATCAGCGCTTTCGGATTTACCTGTTTCAAGTCGAAAATCAGCTGCGCCAAATCCTCGATGGAATAAATATCATGATGGGGCGGCGGAGAAATCAGCGTTACGCCGGGCACCGAATAGCGCAGTTTGGCGATATACGGAGTAACCTTGTCGCCCGGTAGCTGGCCGCCTTCGCCCGGTTTGGCCCCCTGCGCCACCTTGATCTGGATAACGTCGGCGTTGACCAGGTAGGCCGGGGTAACGCCGAAGCGTCCGGAGGCGACCTGCTTGATGCGCGAGACTTTGTTGGTGCCGTAACGTACCGGGTCTTCACCGCCTTCGCCGGAGTTTGAGAAACCACCCAGGCCGTTCATGGCCATCGCCAGCGACTCGTGGGCTTCCGGGCTGAGAGCGCCGATGGACATGGCGGCGGTGTCAAAGCGTTTAAACAGGTTTTCCGCCGGCTCTACCTGGTCAAGAGGCACCGGGTTGCCGTCGGGCTTGATTGCCAGCAGGTCGCGCAGCATGGCGATGGGACGTTCGTTGACCAGTTTGGCGTACTGCTTATAATCGCCGTACTCGCCGCTTTGCACCGCCCGCTGCAGGGTCTTGACCACGTCCGGGTTGTAGGCGTGGTATTCGCCGCCGTGGACATACTTCAGCAGGCCTCCCTGGTCCAGGGGTTTGCGTTTCAGCCAGGCGCGTTTGGACAGGTTCAGCAGATCTTGTTCAAATTCACTGAAGCTGGCGCCGCCGATGCGGCTGACCACGCCCTGGAAGCACAGATCCGTCAGCTCGCGATGCAGGCCGACCGCTTCAAACAGCTTGGAACAGCGGTACGAGGCCACGGTGGAGATGCCCATCTTGGACATGATCTTGTACAGGCCTTTATTGATGCCGTTGCGGTAGTTCAGCATCACGCTGCGGTAGTCTTTTTCGAGGGTGCCGTTGTCGATCATCGCCGCCAGCGTTTCATAGGCCAGGTAGGGATAGACGGCGGTGGCGCCAAAGCCGATCAGCACCGCAAAATGATGCGGGTCGCGGGTGCTGGCCGTTTCCACTATCAGGTTGGCGTCGCAGCGCAGGTTTTTTTCCACCAGGCGGGTATGGATGGCGCCCACCGCCATCGGCGCGGGCACCGGCAGCCGGGAGGGGGAAATGGCCCGGTCGGTCAGCACCAGCAGCACCGTGCCCTGGCGCACTTTCTCTTCCGCGTCGTCGCACAGCTTGAGCAGCGTCTGGTGCATATCGCGCTCGCTGGGATCGTAGGTAATATCCAGCTTATCGGCGCGGTAGTGGCTCTCTTCCTGGGTAGTCAGCTGGGTAAAGTCGGAGTAGAGCAGGATCGGCGATTTAAACGCCAGACGGAAAGCCTGCCCTTCCGCTTCGCAGAACACGTTCATTTCACGGCCGATGCAGGTAGCCAGCGACATAACGTGGGCTTCGCGCAGGGAATCGATAGGCGGATTGGTCACCTGGGCAAACTGCTGGCGGAAATAATCGTAAATCACGCGCGGCCGGCTCGACAACACGGCAAAGGGGGTATCATCGCCCATGGAGCCGGTGGCTTCCTGGCCGTTCTCGCCCAGCACGCGCAGGATGGAGTCCAGTTCCTCGTTGGAATAGCCGAACTGCTTCTGGTAGGTTTCCAGCAGGGTATTGTCCAGTTCGCGGTGGCCGACCTGATCGTCGGACAGCTCTTCGAACGGCGTCAGGCGGCGCACGTTCTTTTCCATCCACTCTTTATAGGGATGGCGGCTTTTCAGGTCGTCATCGGTTTCCGCCGAGTGCAGTATGCGCCCGTTGCGGGTATCGATCACCATCAGCTCGCCGGGGCCGACGCGGCCCTTTTCCACCACTTCGTCGGGCTGATAATCCCAGATGCCCACTTCGGAGGCGCAGGTGATAAGCTTATCGGTGGTGATGACATAACGCGCCGGACGCAGGCCGTTGCGGTCCAGGTTGCAGGCGGCGAAACGGCCGTCGGACATCACCAGCCCCGCCGGTCCGTCCCACGGCTCCATGTGCATGGAGTTGAAGTCGAAGAAGGCGCGCAGCTCCGGGTCCATATTGGGGTTGTTCTGCCAGGCCGGCGGCACCAGCAGGCGCATGGCGCGAATCAGGTCCATGCCGCCGCTCAGGAACAGCTCGAGCATATTATCCAGCGAGCTGGAGTCGGAACCGGTTTCGTTAACGAACGGCGCCGCGTCCTGCAAATCCGGGATAAGCGGCGTCTTCAGCTTATAGGCGCGCGCGCGCGCCCACTGCCGGTTGCCGGTAATGGTGTTGATTTCGCCGTTGTGCGCCAGGTAGCGGAACGGTTGCGCCAGGGGCCAGCGCGGCACGGTATTGGTGGAGAAGCGCTGGTGGAACAGGCAAATGGCCGATTCCAACCGCAGATCCGCCAGATCCAGGTAAAAACGCGGCAGATCCGCCGGCATGCACAGGCCTTTATAAATAGTCACCAGATTGGAGAGGCTGCATACGTAAAAACTGTCGTCGGCCACGCGTTTTTCTATACGGCGGCGCGCCACGTACAGACGGCGTTCCATATCACGGGGACGCCAGCCCGCCGGGGCGTTAACAAAAATCTGTTCGATACGGGGCAGCGAGGAGAGCGCGATTTCACCCAGGACATCAGGATTGATGGGAACCTCACGCCAGCCGACTATCGACAGCGTTTCATTTTGCAGTTCCTCTTCGACGATGCGGCGACTGGCGCGGGCTTCTTCTTCATCCCTGCTCAGGAAAATCATGCCGACCGCGTAGTTTTTCGCCAGCCGCCAGCCGCGCTCCTGCGCCACCATCTGATAGAAGCGATCCGGTTTTTGCAACAGCAGGCCGCAGCCGTCGCCGGTCTTGCCGTCAGCCAGGATCGCGCCCCGATGCTGCATACGGGCCAGCGCATGGATAGCGGTTCGCACCACCTTGTGGCTGGGCTCGCCTTCTATATGGGCAATCAGGCCGAAGCCGCAGTTGTCCTTCTCTTGGGATTCATCGTACAACATATCTTGGACCTCCCCAGGCTCCAGGTGACTCTCACAACCTACGGCGAGGAGGCGTATCCGTATTGAGCGGTAGCGGATTGGCATCCCGCTGTTCCACTCTCTCCAGTTAACCTCATCGTGGCGGTCTTTGCTCTTGATAAACGACTTGCTTTAAGAAGGAGTCTTTATAACTGCATAATTATGACGAGTCGTTAACCCGTCCAGAATTCTTCCAGCAGCCTTCCAAACTAACGATAAACGCCGCGCAGGTCAAATCCGGTTGCCAAGGGGATTAAATCGTCCACCAGGCGGATTATATTATTGATAATTAATATGTTAATGCCTGTTTAACCGCGACTTTGGCGATGTTGAAGGCCCGCGCCGAAATGCGCTGTCTCACTATAGTGCAGCGCTACTATCTCTGCACCATGCTAGTGCCGCGATACATAACAGCAGGATCTGCTGGTAAGCGGATTTTTTGCCGTGTATGCCACTGTTTTGTCGCGATAGTGACATTATGAATGATTCGCCTGGAGAAAATAAGAATTTTTAATTAGTGATAATTGATTTTATTCTCATCTTCTTTGCATAACTATGCGTATTGGCTCAGGGCGGAGACCGGTATTGATCGATATCATCACGGCAGCCGGGCAAATCGGCTAGTCTGGACGACCTTTACCGGTCGGGATCACCAGAATATGCAGTTGCTGCAGGTAGTCAATATGTTTGGCGGCGATCTACTGCGCCGCTATGGGCAAAAAGTCTATAAACTCGCGCTGCACGGGGGGTTTAGCTGCCCCAATCGCGACGGCACCCTCGGACGCGGGGGCTGTACGTTTTGCAATGTCGCCTCCTTCGCCGACGAACAAAGCCGATTTCACAGCGTCGCCGAGCAGGTGTCCGGGCAGGCGGCCAGCGCCGACCGGGCCAAACGCTACCTGGCCTATTTCCAGGCCTATACCAGTACTTATGCAGAAGTGAAGGTTTTGGACCATCTTTACCGCGAGGCGCTGGCCCAGGCCGATATCGTCGGCATCTGCGTCGGCACCCGGCCGGATTGCGCGCCGCCCGAGGTGCTGGATTTGCTGGCCGGCTACCAGCGCGAGGGATATGAAGTCTGGCTGGAGCTGGGGCTGCAAAGCGCGCAGGATAAAACCCTGCACCGTATCAATCGTGGTCATGATTTCGCCTGCTACCGGCGCACCGTGGCGGCGGCGCGGCGGCGCGGCCTGCGCGTATGTACCCATCTGATTATCGGCCTGCCGGGCGAAGGCGCGGCGGAGTGCCTGTCAACCCTTAATCAGGTACTGGCGGCGGGCGTCGACGGCCTGAAGCTGCATCCGCTGCTGCTGGTCGAGGGCAGCGTCATGGCCAGGGCCTGGCGGGCGGGACGGCTCGCCGCCATCTCTATGGACGATTATACCGCCATTGCCGGCGACATGATCCGCCGCACGCCCGCGCGGGTTGTCTTCCACCGCATCTGCGCCAGCGCCCGCCCGCCGACCCTGCTTGCCCCGTTGTGGTGCGCCAATCACTGGAACGGTATGAATGCCCTGTATAATAACCTCAGAACGCAGGGCGTCCAGGGCAGCGCGCTGGGCATGCCGTTCCGGCCCCGGGCCTGACGGCCTTATCCACGGCGACGTCACGTATGAAATCGTTTTTTACGGTATGATTGACGGCATCATCACCCAAGGAAACCGTTATGAAGCAAATCCGCCTGCTGGCGCAATATTACGTCGACCTGATGGTCAAGTTGGGGCTGGTCCGTTTTTCGCTGCTGCTGGCGTCGGCGCTGGTGGTGCTGGCCATGATAGTGCAGTTGGCCGTGACCATGCTGCTGCGTGGCGAGGTGGAAAGCATCGACGTGGTGCGTTCAATATTTTTCGGCCTGCTGATCACCCCCTGGGCGGTGTATTTTCTATCGGTGGTGGTCGAACAGCTCGAGGAGTCCCGCCAGCGGCTGGCGCGGCTGGTGGATAAGCTTGAGGAAATGCGCAACCGCGACCTGCGGCTCAACCAGCAGTTGCAGGATAACATCGCGCATTTAAACCAGGAGATTGCCGACCGCGAGAAGGCGGAGGATGCCCGCCAGCGCGCCATGGTCAAGCTGACCGAGGAGATGGCCCGGCGCGAGCAGGCGCAAATCGAGCTGGAACAGCAGTCGTCGCTGCTGCGCTCATTCCTCGACGCGTCCCCCGACCTGGTTTATTACCGCAATGAAAACAAGGAATTTTCCGGCTGCAACCGCGCGACGGAACTGCTGGTGGGCAAAAGCGAGAAGCAGTTGGTGGGGCTGACCCCGCGGGATGTTTATGCGCCGGAAATCGCGGAAAAAGTCATCGAAACCGATGAAAAGGTTTTTCGCCATAACGTATCGCTGACCTACGAACAGTGGCTGGTCTATCCCGACGGGCGCAAGGCCTGTTTTGAGCTGCGCAAGGTGCCTTTTTACGACCGGGTGGGCAAGCGGCACGGCCTGATGGGTTTCGGCCGCGATATAACCGAGCGTAAGCGCTACCAGGACGCGCTGGAGAACGCCAGCAGGGAGAAGACCACCTTTATCTCAACCATCAGCCACGAGCTGCGTACGCCGCTTAACGGCATCGTCGGCTTGAGCCGCATCCTGCTCGATACCCAGCTGAATCAGGAGCAGCTCAGCTACCTGAAGACCATCCACGTCAGCGCCATTACCCTGGGCTATATTTTCAACGATATTATCGAAATGGATAAACTGGAGCGGCGCAAGGTGCAACTGGACAACCAGCCGCTGGATTTTGCCGCCTTCCTCACCGATCTGGAAAACCTCTCCGGCCTGCTGGTACAGCCCAAGGGGTTGGCGCTGGTGATGCAGCCGCGCGAGCCGCTGCCGGGCACCGTTCTTGCCGACGGCACCCGCCTGCGCCAGATACTGTGGAATCTGATCGGCAACGCGGTGAAGTTTACCCCGCGCGGTGAAATCATTATCCGTGTCCTGCGGGAAAAAGACGATCTGCTGTGCTTTGAGGTGCAGGACTCCGGCATCGGCATTCCCCAGGACGAGCAGGACAAGATTTTTGCCATGTATTACCAGGTCAAGGATCAGAACGGCGGCAAGCCCGCCACCGGCACCGGCATTGGCCTCGCGGTGTCAAAACGCCTGGCGCAGGCCATGGGCGGCGATATCCGGGTGAAAAGCCGGCCGGGCGAGGGTTCGTGCTTCAGCCTGACCATAGCGGCGCCGGAGGTGCAGCCGGCGCCGAAGGACGAAGACGAGGACATGCCGTTGCCGGCGCTTAACGTGCTGCTGGTGGAGGACATTGAACTGAATGTGGTGGTGGCGCGCTCGGTGCTTGAGAAGCTGGGCAGCAGCGTGGATGTGGCGATGACCGGCAGCGACGCGCTGGAGATGTTTGATCCCGATGAATATGATCTGGTGCTGCTGGATATTCAACTGCCGGATATGACAGGGCTGGATATTTCGCGCGAACTGCGAAGGCGTTATGCCGGGCGGGACTTGCCGCCGCTGATTGCCCTGACCGCCAACGTGCTGAAAAACAAACAGGAATATCTCGATGCCGGCATGGACGATGTGCTGAGCAAGCCGCTGGCGGTGTCGGCCCTGACCGAGGTGATCCAGCGCTTCTGGGATCATCCCGACGATCGGCCGGACAGCGGCGACGCCGCGGCGCCGCCCGCGCTGCAGCCCATACTGGATACCGCAATGCTGGAGCAGTATCTGGACCTGGTCGGACCCTCCCTGATACACCAGGGCCTGGAGATGTTCGAGAAGATGATGCCGGGTTATATGACCCTCCTGTCGACCAATATGACCGCGCGCGACCAGCACGGCATCACCGACGAAGGCCATAAAATCAAAGGAGCCGCCGGCTCGATAGGCCTGGTACACCTGCAACAGCTGGCCCAGCAGATCCAGTCGCCGGAACTGCCGGCCTGGTGGGATAACGTGCAGGAGTGGGTGGATGAACTGGGGCAGGAGTGGCGTAACGATGTGCAAACGCTGCGGGAGTGGGTACGGGACGCTGAAAAAAAATGACCCCGACCGAGGCCGGGGTGCGCGAAGATTGCGCCAACACCAGGGAAACAGATACCCGCCAATTCTTCTCAGGTGTTGTTGGTTGGCAGGATGACAAAATTCATTAAGCGTTAATTTCAACATAGCAAAAGAACGCAGTAATGTTACAAGAACCATTAAAATTTGGGATGTAGAATAGACTTTGTCAATAGAAATAATATTTTCACCGGCCTGATGGAAGCGAGGAAATTTATGAAACGCGTTGGCGTCGTGTTGAGTGGATGTGGCGTGAATGATGGTAGCGAAATTCACGAAGCGGTACTGACGTTACTGGCCCTGGACCGGGCCGGGGCGCAGGCGGTATGCTTTGCGCCGGACAAGTCACAGGCTCTTGTTATTGATCACTTTTCCGGCGTGGAAACGGCCGAAAAGCGCAACGTGCTGGTAGAGTCCGCGCGTATAGCGCGCGGCCAAATCCGTCCGCTGTCGGAGGCGCGCGCGGACGACCTGGACGCACTGATCGTACCGGGGGGATCCGGTGTATTACTGAACCTGAGCGATATCGGCGGTCAGGGAACCGGGGGAGAGGTGGATGCGGATTTACGACGCCTGACCCGGGAAATACATAAGCAACGTAAAGCAATCGGCTTTATTTGCATCGCGCCGGCGCTGTTGCCGAAACTGATTGATACGCCGCTGCGGCTGACCATCGGCACCGATAACGATACCGCGGAAATGATCGAGGATATGGGGGGCATTCATGTGGTGTGCCCGGTGGATGACATTGTGGTCGATGCCGACAACAAAGTGATCACCACGCCCGGCTATATGCTGGCCACCTCCATCACCGAGGCGGCCAAAGGCATCGATAAACTGGTGGCGCGGGTGCTGGAATTTACCGCATGAAGCTCAGGGGCCGCGGGTTTTCCGCAGCGCGCGCGGCGAAATGGCTGCTTGCGGCGTGCGCTGCGCTTGCCGGCGCGTGGCTGGCGGCGGTGATATTGTTCGCCTTTGTGCCGGTGCCCTTTTCGGCGGTCATGGTGGAGCGTCAGCTGGGGGCTTGGCTGCACGGCGATTTTGACTATGTCGCCCATTCCGATTGGGTCGGCATGAACGATATTTCACCGAACATGGCGCTGGCGGTGATTGCGGCCGAGGATCAGAAGTTCGCGCAGCACTGGGGATTTGATATCGACGCCATCCAGGCGGCCGCGGCGCATAACGAACGCAGCCAGCGGATGCGCGGCGCATCCACCATTTCCCAGCAAACGGCGAAAAACCTGCTGTTGTGGAACGGGCGCAGCTGGACGCGCAAGGGCCTGGAGGCCGGTATTACCCTGGCGATGGAGGGAGTCTGGACCAAGCGGCGCATTCTGACGGTGTATTTGAATATCGCCGAGTTTGGCGAGGGGACCTTCGGCGTGGAAGCGGCGGCGCAGCGTTTTTTCCATAAGCCGGCCAGCCGACTGACAGCCTCTGAAGCGGCGCTGCTGGCGGCGGTGTTGCCGAACCCGCTGCTTTTTCGCGCCAATGCGCCGTCGCGTTATGTGCAGATGCGCCAGCAATGGATCATGCGCCAGATGCGCCAGATGGGCGGCGAAGATTACCTGCGGGACAATCGCCTGCGCTGAAGGCCCATGAAGGCCGATAGCCGGCCTGCCGCGCCATGCGGACGAAACATCTCGCCCGCGTGGTGGATTATTTAATATAGGTAAACGCGGTGGTAACGTGCTTGACGCCGCTGACCTGGCTGGCGGTTTGCGCCGCCGCCTTGCCCTCTTCGCTGGTTACCAGTCCCAGCAGGAAGACTTCGCCGTTCTCGGTGGTCACCTTGACATTGGAGGATTTCACCGCGTCGCTGGCCAGCAGCTGCGAGCGGATCTTGGTGGTTATCCAGGTGTCCATCGAGGCGCGTCCCAGGTTGACCGGCTGTCCCAGGCGGATTTCGTTATACACATCGGTGGCGCCGTCGACGCCTACCACGATTTGTTTGGCCCGGGTGGCGAGTTCAGCGGTGGGCGCCTGGCCGGTCAACAACACCTTGCCCTGATAGGCGGTCGCCACAATGCGCGTTTCCTTCTTGATCTGGGCGTCTTTGGCCAAGGCGTTGCCGACACGGGCTTCCAGCGTGCCGTCATCGACCTGGGTGCCTACCGTGCGGGGATCGGAGGCGGTTTTCGTTGCCACCGCCGCGCTGCCGACCACCACCGCGCCTACACACCCCTGAAGCAACAGGGCGGTGGACAGCAGTACAAAGGGGAGACGAACCTTCATTTGAGCTCCTTAATCGTCCTGGTGGGGAAACAATGAATTATCAATAAGATCGCATAAGCAATTCACCGTCAGCATGTGCATTTCCTGTATGCGCGCGCTGCGGTGGGAAGGAATGCGGATTTCAACGTCCTGCTGGCCGAGCAGGCCGGCCAGTTCGCCGCCGTCGTAACCCGTCAGGGCGATAATGGTCATATCGCGTGTTACCGCCGCCTCCACCGCCTTCACAATATCACGGCTGTTGCCCCGGGTGGAAATGGCGAGCAGAATATCGCCGGCCTGTCCCAGCGCCCGCACCTGCTTGGCGTAGATTTCCTGATGCAGGCGGTCGTTGGCGATGGCGGTCAGCACCACGCTGTCGGCGTTCAACGCCACCGCCGGCAGGCTTGGACGCTCGGTTTCATAGCGGTTGATCATGCTGGCGGCGAAATGCTGCGCGTTGGCGGCGGAAGTGCCGTTGCCGCAGCATAAAATTTTATTACCGCTGAGCAATGCCTGCACCAGGGCCGTAGCGGCGCGGGATATGGCGTCGGGCAATGCTTCCGCCGCCGCGATTTGGGTTTGGATACTTTCTGTAAAACACGCTTTGATTCTTTCCAGCACGGTAGTTAAGCCTAATCTGTAATAAATGAAGTAGCGGTTAGCCCGATGCGCCGAAGGCGTTTACCAGCCATTCTACGCGGCAACCGGTAATGGCCAGGATATCGAAACGGCAAGGGGATGTGTCAAGGCTTTCACCCCGGCGCGCCAGCCAGACCGCGGCCGCCAGCAATAACCGGCGCCGCTTGTGAATGGTGATGCTTTCGGCGGCGCCGCCGAAAGCATCATTACGACGATAGCGCACTTCGACAAATACCCAGGCGCGGCGTTCCCGCATGATTAAATCGATTTCGCCGCCGCGCACCCGCATATTGGCGGCGACGAAGCGCAGCCCGGCCTCTTCCAGATACCGGCGCGCCAGATGTTCCGCCTGCGCGCCGGTCCGCTGTCGGTTTAGAGTGCCTGTACCAATTTTCCCTGTTGGTATTTCAGCCAAGATAACTTCCTGTTAATCACACAATCCGGGGTTGCCGAGAGCTGGCCGGTTTCGCCCGCCACCTGGAAACCGGGGATCTGGCGCATTTCAGAGAAATGGTTAACCAGCGTCCAGGCGTCCATGCCCATGGCGTACAACCGCACCAGCGAATAATCTTCCTTGAACTGCGCGCTGGTCTGCTGCAACAGGCCGGGATTGGTTCCCGCCAGCAGCGGAATATCGCTGAATTCCAGCCCTTCCATTTCCAGACGGTAGTCCGGACCGGCGTCGGCCTGGTAGCTGCGCGAGCTGGCGTACAGGCCAAGGCGCGCGCGCGAGCTGGTGCGCATGTCGATCATGGGTTTGATCAGCGCCAGGTCGGACGGCGTGGCGATAATATACACCGCGTCGACGCCGCCGCCGGCGGTAGGTGATATCGCCGCATCGCTCGGCGGCGCCGGGATGGTCAGCCCGGCAATGGTCACCGACTGCGGCTGCGACGGTGCCGCGGTCGACACCGGCTGGCCGGAAAGCTGGATGCCGGCGCCGCTGTTGATGGACTGCTTCAGTTCACCGATCGACCCGATACGCTGCTCAAGCACGGTGCCGCCGCCAGCCTTGGTCCAGGCATCGGCAAAGGCCTTGACGATGCGATCGCCCAGCGACCCGCGCGGTACCAGCAATAATGGCTGCTGCCGGTGCTGCTGGAAAATATGGTTGGCGGCGTCGCGGGCTTCATCTTCCGGCGACAGGGAAAAATAACAGATATTCGGCCGGTTCTGCAGATGCTCTGGCTGGTTAAGGGCCAGGATATTCATCGTGCTCTGGCTGGCGTAAAGCTGTTCCACCTCGTTTTTCAGCAGCGGCCCGACAATGATGGTCGCGCCTTCCTGCTGGGCCTGCGCCAGCAGCGCCGGCAGCGGCTGGCTGGATGTGTCATAGACCTTCACCTGGGCATTGCTTGCCGCGCCGGCGGCAACGGGCACGGCGGCCGGCTGCGTCGCCGCGGCGGTGTCGGCCGCCGGCGCCGTGGCGTCGGACGGCGCGGTGACCACCGTTGCCGCCTGCTGCGCGGCGTCGCCAACGGCGGGCGTTGCCTGGGTTGTCGCGCCAACGTCGGCGGGCGCGGGCGTATTCAGGCCGTTCTTGGCGGCATTGAAACCCTGCTGTATGGCGTTGGAAAACACCTGGGCCTGGCCGTTCATCGGCAGGAACAGGGCGATTTGCCCGGCCGAGGAGGGCTGGTAGTTGATGACCTGGTTTAGCTGGGTCGGCAGGGCCTTGGCCGCCGGATTCTGTGGATAGCGGGTCTGCCAATCCTTGATGCCGGCTTTCAGCAGGGCAGGATCCTGTTTATTGTCCTGATAGACATGCTGCAAATCCAGCCAGCCCTGGAGGACGTTTTCATTGGCGTTTATCACCAGGCCCGCCTGCGGCTGGGCGGAAAACGCCAGCAGAGTTTGCCAGGTCTGGTCGATATTCTGCTGGCGCGCGGCCGGGTCGGTCAACAGCGGCTCCTGGGCAATATAGGCGCGCAGCAGATCCAGCGACGGCTGCTGGCCGGCGCCCGCGGCGATGCGCACCTGCAGGAAGCGGGCCTGCTGCTCCTGGGAGAGCTGGCCGGGGTCGAGTTTTTGCAGCGCGACCGTTGCGTCCTGCGGTCGTTTTTGCGCGACGGCAAGCTCGGCGGCCAGCAAAAGCTGCTCGCGCTGTTGGACATCGGTCAGCGCTTGGGGTAGCGTGCCGAGCAACTGCTGCGCCCGATCGGTCTGGCCTTCGTTAATCAATGCGTGAATGGCGAGTAATTGAAAGTCGGTCTTGCTATCATTGCCCGCCTGCTGCATTTGTTGCAGGTAATAATCGGCGTTGGCGCCGGCCTTGACCTGGCCTCCTCCGGCCGGGGCCTGCGGCGCCTGTCCGGAACACGCGGCGAGGATCAGCGCAGCCAGCACGACGGGTAGAACACGCCCTGTTTTAAAACCCATGACATATGAGTAAAGCATTCTGTATCCAGTGATGTTTTTTTCAAGATGCTCAATATTAAATCGGCAATCCGGATGAGACAATGAATCAACACCAACAAGCAGATATTTCCGCATC
>NZ_DASWOM010000015.1:0-32545 GCF_036398755.1 Acerihabitans sp.
CTTAGTAATACCGAAAAACATGGCAGAGAAACGCAATATCTTTCTGGTTGGGCCTATGGGTGCCGGCAAAAGCACTATTGGGCGTCAGTTGGCTCAACAACTTAATATGGAGTTTTTCGATTCTGATCAAGAGATTGAGCGGCGCACCGGAGCTGATGTAGGCTGGGTTTTCGACGTGGAAGGCGAAGACGGCTTTCGCGATCGAGAAGAAAAAGTCATTAACGAACTTACCGAGAAACAAGGGATCGTATTGGCTACAGGTGGTGGTTCAGTGAAATCACGTGAAACACGTAACCGCCTTTCTGCCCGTGGTGTGGTCGTTTATCTTGAAACCACCATTGAAAAACAGCTGGCGAGAACCCAGCGTGATAAAAAACGACCTTTGCTACAGGTTGAAGCCCCGCCGCGCGAGGTATTGGAAGCGCTGGCCAGGGAACGCAATCCTTTGTATGAAGAAATTGCGGATGTCACCATTCGTACCGACGAACAAAGTGCTAAAGTTGTTGCCAACCAGATTATCAATATGCTGGAAAGCAACTGATTTTAGCGTGTAACGAGATGCCGAAAAGGTCTTAAGCACCCAATGGAGAGGATTACGGTAACATTAGGGGAGCGCAGCTACCCGATTACGATAGCAGCCGGGTTATTCAACGACCCGGCTTCTTTCATGCCGCTTAAAGGCGGCGATCACGTGATGGTGGTGACCAACGAAACGCTGGCGCCGCTCTATCTGCAATCCATCCGCACGGTTTTGGAAAGCGCCGGGGTCATCGTCGATCAGGTCATCCTGCCCGACGGCGAGCAGTATAAATCCCTGACCGTACTGGATCAGGTTTTTACCGCGCTGCTGAAAAAACCTCATGGCCGGGATACCACGCTTATTGCCCTCGGCGGTGGCGTCATCGGTGATCTGACCGGCTTTGCCGCCGCCAGCTATCAGCGCGGCGTGCGTTTTATCCAGGTTCCCACCACGCTGCTGTCCCAGGTCGACTCGTCGGTGGGCGGCAAAACGGCGGTTAACCACCCTCTCGGTAAAAACATGATCGGCGCGTTTTATCAGCCGGCGTCAGTGGTTATCGATCTCGACTGCCTCAACACCCTGCCGCCGCGCGAGCTGTCATCCGGCCTGGCCGAAGTCATCAAAAACGGCATTATCCTGGATTACGCTTTTTTTGTCTGGCTGGAAAAACACCTGGACGAACTCCTGGCGCTGGACCCCGAGGCGCTGTCCTACTGCCTGCGGCGCTGCTGTGAATTGAAAGCGGCGGTGGTCGCCGCCGATGAACGTGAAAACGGTCAGCGGGCTTTGCTGAATTTAGGCCATACTTATGGGCATGCCATCGAAACCCACATGGGCTACGGTAATTGGCTGCACGGTGAAGCCGTATCGGCCGGCATCATGATGGCCGCGCATGCGGCCCGCCGTTTAGGGCAGTTCGGCATGGACGACATCCGCCGCGTGCGGGCGCTGCTGACCCGCGCGGGCCTGCCGGTGTCCGGGCCGAAAGAAATGGCCCCGGCGGATTACCTGCCCCATATGATGCGGGATAAGAAAGTGGTTTCCGGTCAACTTCGGTTAGTGCTGCCGCGCTCGTTAGGTCAGGCGGAAGTGCGTACCGGCGTAGCAAATGATATCGTATTGGCATCAATCGCCGATTGCCAGGCTTGAGTCAGGGCCGTTCTCCTTGTCCCGCGCGCGGGACAAGGAGGATGAGTTTGATTTAATCGCATTAACCCTCCCCGCGCCCCCCGGGCCGTGTGGGAATTATCTCTCAGTTGGAGAGTTTTAGATGGATGAGTTCAAGTCGGAAGACGAACTGAGACCCGATAGCAGCGATCGCCGCCCACCCCGTCAACGGAAAGGTCCTTCAGTTCCCAAAGTGGCCATGTCCAAACAGCATCTGATGATCGGCATCGGCATACTGGTGCTGCTGCTATTGGTTATCGCCATCGGTTCGGCGTTAAAGGCGCCCACCCAAATGGACGCTAACCAGCAAAATCCGAACGTGGCGCAAAAGAATATCGAATTGCCCGGTACGGCAAATACCCCTGCCGGCGATCTTAAACCGGTGCCCGACAGCGCCAATCCGGACGCCGGCAGCCCCGGCAGCACGCCTGCGGCCAACGGCGGCAATGGCAATACCCTTACCCCCGGCACCGTCAACGGCGGCAACGGCGTTAATCAGCAGCCGCAAACCCTGAACGCGCCGCCGGTAGCCGCAGCGCCCACCCAGGCTCCGCCGATAGCCGACGGCGCCCCGCAGCACCGCATCGATCTGCCGGGCAACATGGCCGACGCGCTGTCGCAGCAAGGCGATCGGGTTAACGGCGCGACCCAGCAAATCAACGGCGACCAGCAGGCCTCGACGCTGCCGACCGCGCCGGCGACGGTAGCGCCGGCCGGCAGGGAGCCTGCCGCCAAAACGACCAAACCCGCGGCCGGCGCGCATAAAGCACCGAAGCCGACCGCCATGGTCCCCAGCGCCAGGAATACGGCGCCCGAGCATAACGCCAAGGCGCCCGCCGCCGTTCAGCGTGCGCCGGCGCAGCCCACGGCTCCGGCTCGCCATACCATGGTGATTGAACCCGCCGCCCGCGCCCCGGCCGCCGTCCAGCGCGCTCCGGCCGCACCGGCGGCCACGGTGGCGCCTGCGGCCGCCGGCGGCTCAATCCAAACCGCCCCGTCGGGATATTACACCGTGCAAATCAGCAGCGCTTCCCAGGCCACGACGCTTAACGCCTATGCCAAGAAGCAGCAGTTGGGCCAGTATTGGGTGTACGAGACCCGCCGTGACGGTAAACCATGGTATGTGCTGGTAAGCGGGGTGTACCCGACCTCAGCGCAAGCCAAAAGAGCGGTGGCCCAATTACCGGCCGATATTCAGGCTAAAAAACCCTGGGCCAGGGAAATTGGCCAGGTCAAGCAGGATCAGAATAAATAAGTTCCTGAATTTAGCCTGATGTATGGGTCTTAAACAGAGTACAATCCGCGGCTCTTGAGAGTGTGTGAGTAACAATCGACGGCATGAAGAAGAACCGCGCGTTTTTGAAATGGGCTGGCGGCAAGTATCCGCTAATAGAAGACATCCGCCGCCATTTACCGGCGGGGGATTGCCTGATCGAACCCTTTGTCGGCGCGGGGTCGGTATTTTTAAACACCGACTACAAGAAGTACATACTTGCTGATATCAACAGCGATCTCATCAATTTGTACAATATCGTCAAAGAGCGCACCAGTGAATTCATCGGCGACGCCCGCCGGCTGTTCGACGCCGAGTCCAATACCTCGCAGGTTTATTATCTGTTGCGCAGCGAATTCAATCTCTGTACTACAGATGCTTATCGGCGCGCGGTGCTGTTTCTTTATCTCAATCGCCATTGTTATAACGGCCTGTGCCGTTATAACCTGAGCGGCGAGTTCAACGTTCCCTTCGGTCGCTACAAAAAACCCTATTTCCCGGAAAATGAACTCCACTGGTTTGCGGAAAAATCCCAGCAGGCTGTTTTTGTCTGTGAGCATTACCAGCAGACCTTGAATAAAGCGATGCAGGGTTCAGTGGTGTACTGCGATCCGCCGTATGTGCCGTTATCGACCACCGCCAACTTTACCGCTTACCATACGAATAGTTTCAACAATCTGGAGCAGCAGAACCTGGCGCGGATAGCCTACCGGCTGGCCAGCGAACAGCAGGTGCCGGTATTGATTTCCAACCATGATACCCTGCTGACCCGGGAGTGGTATTGCGACGCGGTGCTGCACGTGGTGAAAGGCCGGCGCACCATCAGCCGCAATATTTTGGGCCGCACCAAGGTGAACGAACTGCTGGCGCTGTATGATTATGCCGATCGCCCCGGCGCCAATGACTGACCATTAATGATTGGAGACGCGGATGAAAAATTTTTTAATCGCCCCATCCATCCTCTCGGCGGATTTTGCCCGTCTGGGCGAGGATACCGCCCGGGTATTGGCCGCCGGAGGTGATGTGGTTCACTTCGATGTCATGGATAACCACTACGTTCCCAACCTCACCATGGGACCCATGGTCCTCAAGGCCTTGCGCGACTTCGGCATCACCGCGCCCATCGACGTCCATTTGATGGTGAAGCCGGTCGATCGCCTGATACCCGATTTTGCCGCCGCCGGCGCCAGCTACATTACCTTTCATCCCGAGGCCTCGGAACATGTCCACCGCTCGCTGCAGCTGATCAAATCCCACGGCTGCAAGGCCGGCCTGGTGCTTAACCCGGCCACGCCGCTCAGTTGCCTGGATTATGTTATGGATCAGCTCGACGTCATCCTGCTGATGTCGGTCAATCCCGGCTTTGGCGGCCAGTCGTTTATTCCCGGCACGCTCGACAAGCTGCGCCAGGTACGCCGGCTGATTGACGACAGCGGCCGTGATATCCGCCTGGAAGTGGATGGCGGCGTCAAGGTCGACAATATCGGCGCCATTGCCGCCGCCGGCGCCGATATGTTTGTTGCCGGCTCGGCGATTTTCGGCCACCCCGACTATCGGTCCATTATCGAGGCCATGCGCCGCGAAATTGTCGCCAACGCTCCCGAGCGTAATACCGGTCCCGGGCAGCATAACAACCCTGGCCAGCACAATGGCCCCAAGCGCGGGGATAGCCATGAGTGATCTGAGCAAAATTCGCGGACTGGCCTTCGACCTCGACGGTACCTTAACCGACACCGCTCCCGGGCTCAGCAGCGCGCTCGATCTGGCCCTCCAGGCGCAGGGACTGCCGCCCGCGGGACAGACCCTGATATCCACCTGGATCGGCAACGGCGCCGACATCCTGGTGGAACGCGCCCTGACCTGGGCCGGCGCCGCCCCCGAGCCCGTCCTGTGCCGCGAGACCCGCGTGCTGTTCGACCAGTTTTACGCCCAGACCGTCGAGCAGGGCAGCCGGCTGTTCCCGCAGGTAAAAGACACGCTGTCCCGCCTGGCCGCCCGCGGCCTGCCCATGGCGGTGGTGACCAACAAGCCCACGCCGTTTGTCGCGCCGCTGCTGGCGTCGCTGGGTATCGACAGCTATTTTTCGCTGATTATCGGCGGTGACGACGTGGCGGCGAAAAAACCGCACCCCGCGCCCATCTACCTGGTATTGGGCAAACTGGGACTCTATGTTGAAGAACTGCTGTTTGTAGGCGATTCGCGCAATGATATTATGGCGGCCAAAGCCGCCGGCTGCCCATGCGTCGGCATGACATATGGTTATAACTACGGCGAAGCGATCGAAACGAGCCATCCGGATTATGTCCTGGACCGTTTTGCCGATCTGCTGCCCATTCTTGGGTGGTCATCTTCAGATAATCAGGAAGCGTAAAATGAGTAAACCCATCGTATTCAGCGGCGCGCAGCCCTCAGGCGAATTGACCATCGGCAATTATATGGGTGCGCTGCGTCAATGGGTTACCATGCAAGATGATTACGACTGTATCTATTGCATCGTCGATCTGCACGCCATCACCGCGCGCCAGGATGCGCAGAAACTGCGCAACGCTACCCTGGACCTGCTGGCGATGTATCTGGCCTGCGGCATCGACCCCGAAAAAAGCACCATTTTTGTCCAGTCCCATGTGCCGGAACACACGCAGCTGGGCTGGCTGCTCAATTGCTACACCTATTTCGGCGAGCTGAGCCGCATGACGCAGTTCAAGGATAAGTCGGCCCGTTACGCCGATAACATCAATGCCGGCCTGTTCGATTATCCGGTGCTGATGGCGGCTGATATACTGCTCTACCAGTCCAACCAGGTGCCGGTGGGCGACGATCAGAAGCAGCATCTGGAACTGACCCGCGATATCGTCCAACGCTTCAATGCGCTTTATGGGCCGATTTTTACCCTGCCCGACCCCTTTATCCCCAAATCCGGCGCCAGGGTGATGTCGCTGCTCGATCCGAGTAAAAAAATGTCCAAGTCGGATGAAAATCGCAACAATGTGATTACGCTGCTTGAAGATCCGAAATCGGCGGCGAAAAAACTTAAACGCGCCCTCACCGACTCGGAAGAACCGCCGGTGGTGCGCTACGATCAGGCTGCCAAACCTGGGGTGTCAAACCTGCTTGATATCCTCTCAGGGGTTACCGGCAAGCCCATCAGTGCGCTGGAGCGCGAATTCGAGGGCCAGATGTACGGCCATCTTAAAGGCGCGGTGGCGGATGCGGTGTCCGGCATGCTCACCGATCTGCAGGAACGCTATCGCCATTTTCGCGCCGACGATGCGCTGCTTAACCGGATCATGCGCGACGGCGCGGCCAAGGCCAGCGCGCGCGCGCAAAAAACCCTGCAACAGGTTTACCAGGCCGTGGGGTTTGTCCCCCGTCCTTGACCGCGCGCCCCCCGGGCCGGTTAAACCGGCCACGGGACATTTGCCCGCCGGGTGCGCTAAGCTTGCCTGATAAACCTTTACGCCCCCAACATCGAGGTGAACCGTGCCGGAACCCCAGTTGCAACTCATCATCAATGCCCGTCTGCCGCAGCGGGAAGGCCTGTGGCGCATCAGCGTCGAACAGGGGCGTTTCGCGCGTATCAGCCCCGACGCGCCGCAAACGCCGGCCGCCGTCGCGGGCGATGCGCGGGGAACGCTTGACGCCGGGGGCGGTCTGGTTATTGCGCCGTTTGTCGAGCCGCATATTCATCTCGATACCACCCAGACCGCCGGCGACCCCAACTGGAACCAGTCCGGCACGCTGTTCGAGGGGATTGAACGCTGGGCCGAGCGTAAGGCGCAGCTGACCCATGAGGACGTTAAGCGGCGCGCTTGGCAAACCCTCAAGTGGCAAATCGCCAACGGCATCCAGCACGTGCGCACCCATATCGATGTTTCCGATCCCACCCTTACGGCGCTCAGGGCCATGCTGGAAGTCAAACGCGAAGTGGCGCCCTGGGTGGATTTGCAACTGGTGGCGTTTCCACAGGAGGGCATTCTGTCCTATCCGCGCGGCGAGGAACTGCTGGAGGAAGCGCTGCGTTTGGGCGCCGATGTGGTTGGGGCGATACCGCATTTCGAGTTTACCCGCGAGTATGGCGTGGAATCGCTGCATAAAGCGTTCGCCCTGGCGCTGAAATACGACCGGCTGGTGGATGTGCACTGCGATGAAATCGACGATGAACAGTCGCGCTTCGTGGAAACCGTCGCCGCGCTGGCGCACCGCGACGGCATGGGCGCGCGGGTAACCGCCAGTCATACCACGGCGATGCATTCCTATAACGGCGCCTATACCGCGCGCCTGTTCCGGCTGCTGAAGCTATCAGGCATCAACTTCGTCGCCAATCCGCTGGTCAACATCCATTTGCAGGGCCGGTTTGACGATTATCCCAAGCGGCGCGGGGTGACGCGGGTCAAGGAATTGATGGCGGCGGGCATCAACGTCTGCTTCGGCCATGACGATGTGTTTGATCCCTGGTATCCGCTCGGCACCGGCAATATGCTGCAGGTACTGCATATGGGCCTGCATATCTGCCAACTGATGGGCTATGAGCAAATCAACCGCAGCCTGGAGCTGATTACCATTAACAGCGCCAGGACCCTGCAGCTTGATGATTACGGCATTGAGGAGGGCAATAGCGCCAATCTGCTGATCCTGCCGGCGGAAAACGGTTTTGACGCGGTGCGCCGGCAAACCGCCCCGCGTTACGTGATTCGCCGGGGCAGGGTGATCGCGCAGACGCTGCCGTCACGGTCGACGCTGTTCCTTGACGGGGCGGAAGAAAAGGTTGATTTCACGCGCTGACGCCGGCGGAGGTTCCGCCCGCGGCTTTGCCGGTGGTTCAAGCCGTGACTTCGGCCAGCTGCTTTTTGATCGTTTCGCCGATTTTTTTTATCGCCGCTTCAATCTCCGCGGTGAGCTGGGTGGCGTAGGTGAGACGAAAACAATGACGGTATTTGCCGGAGGCGGAAAAAATCGGTCCGACGGCGATGCGTATGCCCATTTTTTCCAACTGCCGGTTAAGCCTGAGGGAGTCAAAGCGTTCCGGCAGTTCAATCCACATCAAAAATCCTCCCTGGGGACGGCTGACGCGGGTTTCCGGCGGAAAATAGGCCTTGACCCAGTCGGTCATGATATCGCAGTTAAGCTGGTAGCGGGCGCGCATGCGGCGCAAATGCGTCTGGTAATGTCCCAGGCGCACAAACTCGGCCACCGCCAGCTGCGGTTGCAACGCGGTGGCGCCGGTGCCGATATACTTCATATGAATCACTTTTTCCATATAGCGGCCGGGTACGATCCAGCCGACCCGCAGCCCCGGCGCCAGGGTTTTGGAGAAGGAACTGCACAGCAGCACGCGGCCGTCGTCATCAAAGGATTTAATGGTGTGCGGGCGCGGATAGCGATAGGCCAGATCGCCGTAGACGTCATCCTCGATGATCGGTGTGTCGTAGCGCGCGGCCAGGTTGAGCAGCGCCTGCTTGTGCGCGTCCGGCATAATATAGCCCAGCGGGTTATTGCAGTTGGGCGTCACCTGGATGGCGCTGATCGGCCACTGTTCCAGCGCCAGTTCCAGCGCCTCCAGGCTGATGCCGGTCACCGGATCGGTGGGGATTTCCAGCGCTTTGATGCCGAAGGCCTTCAGTGTCTGGGTCACGCCGTGGAAGCTGGGCGAATCCACCGCCACGATGTCCCCGGGCTGGCACAGCGCGTGAATGGCGATCGACAGCGCTTCATGGCAGCCGGTGGTGATCATGATATCGTCGGGCAACGCCAGGCAACCGCTATCCACCAGCAGCCGGGCGATTTGCTCGCGCAGCCCCGGGGCGCCGCTGATATCGCCATAGGTCATGCCGCGCAGGTCCGGATGCAGGGCGATGCGGCTTAACTGTTTGGTCAGCGGCCTTAGCGTGGGCGAACTGATATCCGGCATGCCGGGTCCCAAATGCACCATGCCGTCCACCGGATCGGAACGCAGCAGCTTAAGCACAAGATCCCACTGGGAAATTTCCACCGGCCGCTGCGCCGGGCGGCACATGGCCGGCAGCGCGGCCGGCTCATGCTGCTGAATGACAAAATAACCCGATTTCGGCCGCGCCTCGATCAGCCGCCGCTCCTCCAGTACCCGGTACGCCTGCTGGACGGTACTGATACTCACTTCATGTTCCAGGCTTAGGGCGCGTACCGACGGCAACCGCTGCCCGCAGGTATACAGGCCCTGCTCAATACGTTCGCCGATGATACCGGCCAGGTTGTCATAACGTGTCATAGCGGCCTCATACAGGTTAATATTTTCGCGACAAAAACAATACAGATTGGATACATACTAAGCATTACAGCGCTGATTATTAGAATTTGTATGGAGAAAATAACGGATTTCTGAATCTGTACGGTATTAGCATACCGTTGCATGATAGTTCCATCAACCGTCGCGGAGGAACCATCATGAAAAACACGTTAAAAACCGGCCAAACCCTTCCCCTGAACCTCGAGCCATGCTACAGCGCCGGTCAAAATCCGCTCATTGCGCTTTATCGCCGGATCGCCAATTGGCGCCAGCGGCGGCGCAACCGGCTGATCTTAAGCGCGCTCAGCGACGATCAGCTAAAGGATATCGGGCTGTCACGCAGTGAAGCGGGACAATTTGGCGATAAAAACTAAAACACTTCTTCAGGAATATATCTCACAAGGACCGATGCGCCATGACCATAACCATTGCCGAGCTAAGCGCCTTTTGCCTGTACGCGTTTGTAACGTCTATTACCCCCGGCCCCAATAATGCCATGTTGGCCAGCTCCGGGGTGAATTTCGGTTTTTACCGTACCTTGCCCCATATTCTCGGCGTTAGCTGCGGGCTTTGCCTGATGGTATTGGCCATCGGCCTGGGACTGGAACGGCTGTTCCAGCTCTATCCCATGCTGTTTCCGCTGGTCAGGGTGAGCGGCGCCTGCTACCTGATCTATCTCGCGTGGCGTATCGCCACCGCCGTGGCACCCTCGGGCGACCTGCGCGGGCAGGCCGTACCGTTGGGCTACTGGGGCGCGGTTATTTTTCAATGGCTAAATCCCAAAACCTGGCTGATGGCCATAGGCGCCGTCACCGCCTATGCCCCGCTACAATATCATTTTCGCGATATTGCGCTTATCGCCCTGATTTTTACCCTGATCAACGCCCCCTGCGTCAGCGCCTGGGCGGCCTGCGGCAGCATGCTTAAAAACAGGCTCGGCCAGTCGCACCGGCTGTCAATGTTCAATCGACTGATGGCCGGGACGCTGGTTTTGTCGCTATATCCCCTGCTGGTGCGCTAATTTCCGCCGCGCGCGAACGCGACCGGCCGGGCTATTCGTCCCCATGGCCGTGCCGCCGATGGCGGGTGACAAAACCCAGCGACAGACATAGGACAAATACCGCCAGGTAAAGCGCATTGGACGTGGCGAGCGCGGCTTTTACCCCCAGATGCTCTACGATCGGGCCGGTAACCACAAACGTCAGCATGGTGCCGACGGTGCCGCAGGTAAGAATGGTGTTCACCAGCCTGGGCGAGGTTACCCGGGTCTGCTGCGAGCCAAGGGTGATAATGGTGGTATAAATTGCGCTGGATACAAATCCCAGGGCCAACAGGTAATAATGCAGATGCTCCACATGATCCGAGGCGATAAACAGATACATCAGGAGGGCCGACAACGCGGCCAGCAGCGTAACGATACGCTGTAAATCCACATGGCGCAGCACGGCGCTGAAAAACCACATGCCGACCATATACGCCGTCCAGAAGTTACCCACCAGCCCGCCGGCCTGTGCGATATCCATGCCAAAACCATGGGTGGCGTATTC
Source organism: Acerihabitans sp. (assembly GCF_036398755.1). Taxonomy (NCBI): domain Bacteria; kingdom Pseudomonadati; phylum Pseudomonadota; class Gammaproteobacteria; order Enterobacterales; family Pectobacteriaceae; genus Acerihabitans; species Acerihabitans sp. The sequence continues at coordinate 10,770 of NZ_DASWOM010000015.1, forward strand.
AGGCACCCAGGCGATAAATCCCAATTGCCCGAGGATATAGCACAGCGCGGCGGCGGAAAGCAGCAGCACCCCGCTCCCCCATTTTTCCCGCGCCGCCGGCACCGCCCGCGGATCCCCCGCGTCGCCTTTCTTGCCTAATACCGGAAACTCGCACAGCAGCGTCAGGATAAAAATGGCCACGTACATCAGGCCGATGCAGGCGTATACCCAATACCAGGCAATATGGCGCGCCAGCAGCACGCCGGCCAGGATGGGAAACACCGCCCCGGCCATACTGAAAAACGAGTCGGTAAACAGCAGGCGCGAACCCCGTTGGCGCCCCTGGTAAAGGTAGGCGATGAGATAGGTGCCGATGGACATGGTAATGCCGCTCACCACGCCCAGGACAAACATCGACAGCGAAAACAGCGCCAGCGTATGCCCGCTCATCAGGCCGGCGATTGCCAGCACCATCAGTACGAAGCCGAAGATCAGCTGGCGTTTGAGCGGTATGATTTCCATCAGCCAGGCATTAAGGAAGATCGCCAGCAAAATGCCGGAATTCAGGAAAGTGAAGGTGGCGCTCATGGCCGAAACGGGAACCTGGAAATACTCGGCGATATTGCTTAACACCACGCCGGTGACAATCACTAACGCACCGGTCAATCCATACGAAAAGAAACTAATCCACGTTAGCCGCAGTCGATTTTTGTGATTCATAATTGGCCTGTTCAAATGTCGACGCCTAACCGGCTTGCCGCCCGCCAGCATCGTTGTTGCCGTACTGTTACCGATAGGGGGCAAATACTATCATGACGATTTATGCCGTGGACATAAAAGTCGCCGCGCCGGACATTATCAGCGATATTTGCAACATCCGTTTAACGAAAAAGGACCCGGTTTGCCCGCGGGAGGGGGGCCTGCATGGGGCCGATATAAAACCTGTTACGTAAAAAAAGGTAAATGGGTAGCGTAAGCGCGGTCCGCTCTTTAGAATCAAAGCCCTTCCTGTTGCCCATGTATTAAAAAGGAACCCTTCATGCTAAAACGAAACCTGGCCACCGCCGCTCTGGTTTTCTCACTGGCGGCGGCTTCCTGCCCGGTGTTTGCCGCCGGTCAGGACACTCACGTATTGCTGACCACCTCGGCGGGCAATATTGAGCTGGCGCTGGACCCTGAAAAAGCGCCGGTCGCGGTGAAAAACTTTGTCGACTACGTAAACAGCGGTTTTTACAATAACACCATCTTCCATCGCGTTATTCCCGGTTTTATGGTGCAGGGCGGCGGTTTTAACCAGGATCTTTCGCAAAAAGCCACCCAGGCGCCGATTAAAAACGAAGCGGATAACGGCCTGCGCAACCTGCGCGGCACCGTGGCCATGGCCCGTACCAACGATAAGGACAGCGCCACCAGCCAGTTCTTTATCAATGTCGCCGATAATGCGTTTCTCGATCACGGCCAGAGTGATTTCGGTTATGCCGTGTTCGGCAAAGTGATCAAGGGCATGGACGTGGCCGATAAGATTGCCCAGGTGCCGACCAAAAACGTCGGCCCCTACCAGAATGTGCCGGTAAAACCGGTGACGATCCTGTCCGCTAAAATAATGCAATAATCCCCGCCGCCGGCGGTTTAGCGGGAAAGGCCGCCCCGGCCTTTCCCCGTGGCGCCATCCGCGCGTCGCTTCCCCGGCGAACGCGCCAATGCCGGTTATACTTCATGTTATTACCTCAAGGTCGCAGCCAGGAGGCATGACATGAAAAAACTGACTGAAAAACAAAAAGCCAGGTTGTTCCAGCAACGCCGCAATGAGAATTTCCAGGCCAGCAACCGCCTGGAAGGTTTTATCACCGAACCGGTTACCCTGACGGCGCAAGAGGCCTTGCTGCGCATAAACGAGCTCAGGAGGCACTATGAACGATAAATTCGGCGACGGACGCGATCTCTATTTCTACCCGGGCCTCCAGGTGTTGGCCAACAGGCTTAACATCCATGAGGCCAGCGGGCTGCTCGAGGCCGAACTGGCGCTGACCGGGCTGCGGGCTGCGACCATCGAGCTGGGTACGCCCAATATGGGGTTGCCCTGGCTATGTGCTATCCATCGCCAGCTGTTTCAGGATATTTACCCCTGGGCCGGGCAGTTGCGAACGGTGGACATCTATCAAAACGAAACCCGCTATTGCCATTTCGACTACCTGGAAAAGGAGGGCAACGCGGTGATGCAGCGGTTAGAGGATGAAGACTATCTGCGCGGACTGTCACTGGACGACATCGTGCCGCGCCTGGCGCACTATTACGCCGATATCAATATGCTGCACCCGTTTCGGGAAGGCAACGGGCGGGCGCAGCGCATCTTTTTCGAGCAGTTGATTATCCATGCGGGTTACGACGCGCGCTGGCGAGCCATCGGCCGCGATGAGTGGCTGGCGGCCAATGAAGCCGGCGCGTTTGGCGACGCCGAGCCCCTGGCCGTCCTGTTTTCCCGCGTGGTCAGCGAACCGGGCGAGGCTGAATAAGCCTGCCGGCGCGGCGCGGGTGACCCCGGCTTAACCTATATCGATGCGGTCAACGCGATCGGGATAAAACGCCACGTAATCCTTGATGGCGGCGACGGCGTCATAAGGGGACTCATAGCTCCATACGGCATTGCGCGCGCGCAGCCCGCCGGATGATATATTGTAGTACGTGCAATCGCCTTTATACGGGCAATAAGTGGCGTGGTCGGTCTTTTCCAGCAACGGCATATCCACATCGGCGCGCGGGATATAATGCACCGGTGGATAATCCGCCTCGCGCAGGGTCAGGGACCTGCGGGTATCGGCAACGGTATGGCCGGCGACGGATACCACGATGCGCTGCGGGTTGGGTTCAATGGTAATCGGGTGGTCGGGGCCTGGGATTTTGACGGGTTTGCTATTCATGACGGTGTGACCTCGGTGCGATATCTTGACGTCCGGGGAACCCGCCTCAATAAAACACGGCAGGGGTGTCCGGATCCATTGCGGCCTGTGTTCGGCCATGACGTAATCTCGCAGCCTACGCCTTTGCGCGCGCGGCGTGTTACCGGCAGTGCTCTGCGGCCTTTACCTGCCGGGCGACGGCCGGCTAAGATCGGGGCCATAAGCCTTGGTCAAGCCGGGCCGGGGTCGCAATTGCCCTGATCACCCCTGGCGCCCATCGTTTTCCTCCCGGCGCTGATGCCGCCACATCGCCGCGTAGCGGCCGTTTTGCGCCAGCAATTCGCCATGACGCCCGCGCTCGGCCATGGCGCCGTTCTCCAGCACGATAATCTCGTCGGCATCAACGATGGTGGACAGCCGATGGGCGATGATAAGGGTGGTATGATCGCGGCTGACCTCGCGCAGATGCGCCTGGATCTCGCGTTCGGTCTGGGTGTCGAGGGCGCTGGTGGCTTCGTCGTATACCAGGATGGCGGGGTTTTTCAGCACCGTGCGGGCAATGGCCACCCGCTGTTTTTCGCCGCCGGAGAGTTTCAGCCCCCGTTCGCCGACGCGAGTCTCGTAGCCGTCGGGCAGGCTCTCGATAAAATCATGAATATGCGCCAGTCTGGCGGCGCGCTCGATCTCGGCAAAGGTGGCGCCGGTATTGCCGTAGCCGATGTTATAACGCAGCGTATCGTTAAACAGCACGGTATCCTGCGGCACGATACCGATGGCCCGGTGCAGACTCGCCTGGGTAACGTCGCGGATATCCTGCCCGTCCACGGTGATGGCGCCGGCGCCGACATCATAAAAACGAAACAGCAGACGCGACAGTGTGGATTTGCCGGCGCCCGACGCGCCGACCACCGCCACGGTTTTTCCCGCCGGAATGATGAAGCTGATGTTGTTGAGGATCGGGCGGCGCGCATCATAGCCGAAACCGACGGCGCTGAACGCCACTTCCCCACGGGTTACGCGCAGCGCCCTGGCATCGGGGCTATCTTCGACTTCCCTTGGCAGCGACAACAGGTCGAACATGTTATCCATATCGATTAGCGCCTGGCGTATTTCCGCGTAAATAAAACCAAAAAAATTCAGCGGTTGATAGAGCTGCAGCAGGTAGGCATTGACCAGTACAAAGTCGCCGAGGGTCATGGTGCCCAGGCTAATACCGCGCGCCGCCATGGTCATCATGGTGACCAAGCCGACGGAAATCACCGCCGTCTGGCCAAGGCTCAGCACGGTAAAACTGGCCTGGTTTTTTATCGCCGCCCGCTCATACTGCCGGCGCGAGCTGTCAAAACGCCGGGCCTCGAACTCCTCGTTGCCGAAATATTTTACGGTTTCATAATTGAGCAGGCTATCGAGGGATTTATTGCTGGCGTCGGCATTGGCCTGGTTTAATTCGCGCCGGAAACGGGTGCGCCATCCCACCGCCGCAATGGTAAACAGGATATAGGCGCCGACGGTGGCCATAATCGCCACCGCAAACCAGATATTCAGCAACCGCCACATGATGACCGCCACCAGGCTGATTTCAAACAGAATCGGCACGATGGAGAACAGCACCCGCGACAGCACCGTCGACACCGCCTGGGTGCCCCGTTCAATGGACAGCGACAGCCCTCCGGTGCGGCGCTCCAGGTGAAAACGCAGGCTCAGGGCATGCAGCTGGCGGAAAACGCGCAGGCCCAGCAGCCGGGTGGCGTTCTGACTGACGGAGATAAACATCAGGTTGCGCAGTTCGTCAAATAACGACGCGCAAACCCGCGCCAGCCCGTAGGCGAGGATAAGGCCGACGGGCACCGCCAGCAGCCGCGCCTGTTCCCCGCTCAGCCGGTCGACGATGGCTTTGTAGGCCAGCGGCACCAGCGATGTGCCGACCTTGGCCAGGATCATAAACAGCAGCGCCGCCAGCAAATAGTAGCGCAGCTTCAGGTTATCCTTGGGCCACAGGTAAGGTAACAGTATTTTCAGCGGCTTATAACGGTACATAGGTTGGTTTTTTTATCCCTGGCGATATGACAATATGGCCGGTAGCCGGAAGGCGTTTAGCGGGTCAATATCACACAGGCCCAAACGCCCTGTCCAGGCAAAGAAAGTTAACCTCGCGCCATGCCGTTTTCCTGGCCGGTAACCGATCGTTGTATAAAGCCGTATTGTAGCTGTTCAACAAACCAACATTTACCCGTAGGATGTGCCCGCGATGTTGCTGCTTATCGATAACTATGACTCCTTTACCTACAACCTGTACCAATATTTCTGCGAACTGGGCATACGGGTGGAAGTCTGGCGCCACGACCGGTTGCAATTGGCCGATATCGAGCGCATGGCGCCGCGACGGCTGGTGATTTCCCCTGGACCGGGTACTCCCGATGAGGCGGGCATTTCCCTGGCGGCCATTCGTCATTTTGCCGGTAAAATACCCATACTCGGCGTCTGCCTTGGTCATCAGGCGATAGCCCAAGCCTTCGGCGCCCGCATCGTGCGCGCGCAACGGGTGATGCACGGCAAAACCTCCGCCATTACCCATGACGGCGGCGGCGTATTCGCCGGGCTGGCCCTGCCGCTGACGGTCACCCGCTATCATTCTTTGGTGGTTGAACCCGCCAGCCTGCCCGATTGCCTGGCCGCGACCGCCTGGAGCCTGCGCGACGGCGCGCACGATGAAATCATGGGCATCCGTCATCGAACCCTGCCGCTTGAAGGTGTACAGTTTCATCCTGAAAGCGTGCTCAGCGAACAGGGCCATCAACTGCTGGCAAACTTTCTTGCGTGTTAACCGATCGGCATGTTGATATAGACTTAACGGGCGAGGCGAAGGGCGCCGGGATTTTTTTCAGTTCATTAGCGATAAAACATTGCATTGAAGTGATTTTTTATTCATATTTTATGACTACATTGTCACTTATAATTTTGTTTCGGACCGGGTAATCACTTATGAAAACAGATAATAGCGCAGTAACGCGGGAAACCTTCGACGAGGTTATTCTGCCGGTTTATGCACCGGCGCAGTTTATCCCGGTGCGCGGCAAGGGCAGCCGGGTATGGGATCAGGACGGCAAGGAATATATCGATTTCTCCGGCGGCATTGCCGTCACCGCCCTGGGACACTGCCACCCGGCCCTGGTTGCGGCGCTAAAGGCTCAGGGCGAAACCCTATGGCACACCAGCAATGTATTTACCAACGAACCGGCGCTGCGCCTGGCGCGCAAGCTGATTAACGCCACCTTTGCCGACCGGGTGTTTTTTGCCAATTCCGGCGGCGAAGCCAACGAAGCGGCGTTCAAGCTGGCGCGTCACTATGCCATCACCCGGCACAGTCCTTATAAAACCAAAATCATCGCCTTCCATAATGCCTTTCACGGCCGCACGCTGTTTACCGTCACCGTGGGCGGGCAGCCAAAATACTCCGATGGCTTCGGGCCAAAACCTGCGGATATCGTCCATGTGCCTTTTAACGATTTGGCGGCGGTCAAGGCGGTAATGGACGATCATACCTGCGCCGTGGTGGTCGAGCCAATCCAGGGGGAAGGCGGCATTATGCCCGCCACGCCTGAATTCCTGCAGGGCCTGCGCGATTTGTGCGACCAGAACCAGGCGCTGCTGGTGATGGATGAAGTGCAATGCGGCATGGGACGCACCGGCAAGTTGTTTACCTATATGCACTACGGCGTGTCGCCGGATATCCTGACCACCGCCAAGGCGCTGGGCGGCGGTTTCCCCATCAGCGCCATGCTGACCACAGAGGAAATCGCCTCGGTGATGAAAGTGGGCACCCATGGCACCACTTATGGCGGCAATCCACTGGCCTGCGCGGTATCCGAAGCGGCGCTGGATGTGATTAACCAGCCGGACGTGCTGGCGGGCATCAACGAACGTCACGATCGTTTCGTCAGCGCCCTCCGGGCGATTGACGAGAAATATCAGGTATTCTCGGACGTGCGCGGCATGGGCCTGCTGCTGGGCGCGGAGCTGCGGCCCCAATTCCACGGCCGGGCGCGTGAATTCCTGCATGCCAGCGCCGCGCAGGGCCTGATGATCCTGAATGCCGGACCGGACGTCATCCGTTTCGCGCCGTCGCTGGTGGTGGAATTCACCGATATCGAGCAGGGCATGGCCCGGTTTGAACAGGCGGTGGCGCAGGTTATCGCCGTCAAACCTTAAGGCGCGGGCGCCGGGCGGCTAATTGCCTAACCGGCGCGATAGCCAGTTGCCGTGCTGCGGCCGCTGGCGCCAGGCCACCGACGAAATGGTATACATGATGCCAAGATGGAACAAAATGCGCCCCAGATGGCGCTCCATCAGGGTACCTGCCGTCTCCGCCGTTTCGCCGGCGGCAGTCGGAACCGGGCTGTCCGAGCTTGGCCCGTCATATTCCAGCCGCTGCTGGCAACGCTGCAGCGCCACCTCGCACGAGGTCAGGTACTTTTGCGCCAGCGTCGGCGTCAGCATGTAGTGATCCCGCGCCAGGATGGTCATGGCGTTGATATGCTCGACGATAAACTGGCTATGGGTCACCCACAAACGCATATCGGTCAGATAGCGCGAATTAAACGCCGGTTCCCGCATCGCCTGGCTTAGCGAGGTGAACAACGCGTTATGCGCCTGGTTAACCTTCATGCGCGCGTAGGCCAGCGCCGCCGCCTCGGGCGCGGGTTGCAGCAGCAGCCGCAGCGCATCCTGATCCCGCTCCAGCGCCAGATGGGCATTTTTGCGCAACAGTCCGCTTTGCCATTGCGGCCACAACCACAGCATGCCGCCAAACGCCAGCAAACAGCCGATAAGCGTATCCACCAGCCTGGGCACCAGGAAATGCGCGCCGTTCAGCGACAGCAACTGCAGCGTATACACCGCGGTTACCGTCATGCCGGTCATCGCCAGGCCATAGTTTTTACGCAACACCAGATAAGACGCCAGCGTCAGCGCCAGCATGCACAGCAACACCGTGCCGTCGTCCAGCCTGAGCCGCAGCGTGCCGGCGGCAATCACCAGCCCGGCCAGCGTGCCCAGCGCCCGATGCTGGATACGCACCCTGGTGGCGTTATAGCCGTTTTGGCTGACGAACATCACCGTCATTAAAATCCAGTAGGGTTTGGGTAAATCCAATACCAGCCCCAGGCTGCCGCCGATGGCCAACATAATCCCAAGCCTTGCCGCGCTGCGCAGCGCCATGGATTTAAGGGAACAGTAGCTGACCAGCGCATGCCAAAAAGACAGCCTCTGCTGGTTGTCGGCCATCAGGTCGCGGCGGTAGAGCGGGCGCTGGGTGCGCAACAGCCTGGCGATACGGCTGAAGTGGTAATAGCAAAACTGCCCGACCGGATTATCCGGGTGGCGCTCGGCAATTTTTTCCAGCGCCGACAGCGCGGTAACCATGTTAAAACGCCCTGGCTGACGGTGATATAAAATATCATCCGCCAGCACCCTCAGCCGCGTGGCAATCATGCGGGCGTTATAACGGATCACCGCCTCGGCGTGGCTTTGTTCCACCAGTTTTTGGACTTCGTCAGGCTGGTGCAGGCTCACGGCGATATGCTCTTGCAAATCCAGCGCCACCTGGAAAGAACGCAACAGGCGTTTGTATTGCAATTGGTTGCTAGCCGACAGCATATACAGCTGCTGGTACACCTGGGCTATTAGATCGATCACCGACTGCTGACGGGCAAACAGCGGCGGCAGGGCGGTTTCCGGATCGGTATGCTGAGTCAGCAGGCTGTATTTCGCCTCGATATAATCCGCCAGCTCCCGATATAGCAGACTGAGCGATTCCCTCATCGGCTGCTCTTTCCATAGCCGGAACCACAGGGCGTTAAACAGGCCGTACCAGGCGGTGCCGGCAATATACAGCAGCGGCGGCACGGCGGGCGGCACATTGCCGGACAGGCCCAGGGTAAAGATGGCGGCGATAAGCGCGGCGGGCAGCAAACGACCATGCAACGGGCTGATTTCACCGGTGACGCCGAACAGCAGCGCCAGGCCGAACAGCACCAGGGGTAAGGGCACCGGCACGGCCAACAGCACCTGGATCAGCACGCTACTCAGGGCGAACAGCGAACCGCCCACCGCCAGGCGTTTAAAAAAGCGTTTATGCAGGGTATCGAGGCCGGCGATATTGCAGCAGGCGGGAACCAGTGAAAACAGCAGGCCGTTTTGCAGGCTGCCGAATAACAGGCCGACGGCCACCGGCAGGCATAACACGATGGTCTGCCGCAGGGCATAATTGACTTCGGGGTGGTAGATTAACCGGCGCCACATACTGTCAGCAAAAAAAGCGTGGTACGGAGCACCACGCCTGTCTAACGGGGCTATCAGCGCGTGCCGTAAACGACAATGGTTTTACCGTGCGCGGATATCAGGTTTTGGTCTTCCAGCATTTTAAGAATACGTCCCACCGTTTCACGGGAACAGCCGACGATTTGGCCGATTTCCTGACGGGTAATCTTGATTTGCATACCGTCGGGATGGGTCATTGCGTCGGGCTGTTTCGCCAGATTCAACAGGGTCTGCGCGATGCGCCCGGTCACGTCCAGGAATGCCAGGTTACCGACTTTTTCCGAGGTGACCTGTAAACGGCTGGCCATCTGCGCCGACAGGCGCATCAGGATATCCGGATTTACCTGGATCAGCTGCCGGAATTTTTTATATGAAATCTCGGCGACTTCACAGGCGGTTTTCGCCCGCACCCAGGCGCTGCGTTCCTGACCTTCCTCGAATAAGCCGAGCTCGCCGATGAAATCTCCTTGGTTAAGATAGGAAAGAATCATCTCTTTGCCTTCTTCATCCTTAATCAGCACCGCCACGGCGCCCTTAACGATGTAGTAAAGCGTTTCAGCCTTTTCACCCTGATGTATAAGTGTACTCTTCGATGGATACTTATGAATATGGCAATGAGACAGGAACCATTCGAGAGTCGGGTCTGTTTGCGGTTTGCCGAGAACCATTCGCTGTTATCCTCTTTTGTCATCGCTATCCCAGGTTCGGGACATCGTATTCCCTGTTACGGCGCTTGTATTATTCACTCTGTGTCCGCGTTTAAACGGAGCGGCGCAAGGGAACTTATTAGGGTCTGGTATTTTGATGTTCCGATCGATCTCTTGCCCTTTAATTATCATGAGCCCGATCCAGCCTTGTTTTTAGCATAGGTTTGATGCAGTGTCTTCTGTTGTCTTGCTTCAGCATGAAGTATGTTCAGTAACATTGCCAGTTTTCCTACAAAAATGTAGTCTGCTGGAAAGTTTTATATCAGGAGTCATCATAATGCAGGCACGGGTAAAATGGGTAGAAGGGTTATCTTTTATGGGCGAATCCGCCTCGGGCCACCAGGTTTTAATGGATGGGAACGCAGGGGAAAAAGCGCCCAGCCCAATGGAAATGGTACTGATGTCGGTCGGCGGCTGCAGCGCCATTGACGTGGTGTCCATTCTACACAAGGCGCGGCAGGATGTGCGCGATTGCGAGGTCAAGCTCACTTCTGAACGCCGCGACGAGGCGCCGCGCCTGTTTACCCATATCAATCTGCACTTTATCGTGACCGGCACCGGGCTAACCGACAAGGCGGTGGAACGGGCGGTGACCCTATCGGCGGAAAAATACTGCTCCGTTTCCCTGATGCTCGGCGCGTCGGTAAACGTGACCCACAGCTTTGAAGTGCGCGACGAACGCCACGCCCCCGCCGCCTAACCGGCCCGCCAACACCACACTCAAACCCGCGTGTTAAGGGAGAGTGTGCCAATGGGGCCGAATCGGGCGTGGTTTTCCCGCCCGCGGCCTCGTGTTTACTTAATTTCCTTTCCTTCCAGCAACCGCTGCACCAGCGGCCCCATAATCAGCTCCATCGCCAGCCCCATCTTGCCGCCGGGCGCCACCAGCGTATTGATATTGGAAATAAAGGAGCCTTGCAGCATCGCCAGCAGGTAGGGCAGGTCGATATGCGCCAGGCTACGGAAATGAATAACGACAAAACTTTCGTCAAGCGAGGGAATCGCCTTGGCGGCGAAAGGATTCGACGTATCGACGGTCGGCACGCGCTGGAAATTAATATGGGTACGGGAAAACTGCGGTGTGATGTAGTTAATATAATCCTCCATCGACCGCACCACCGAATCCATTACCGCCTCGCGCGAATGCCCCCGCTCGCCGGTATCGCGCACCAGCTTTTGAATCCACTCCAGGTTGACGATAGGCACCACCCCCACCAGCAAATCCACATGCTGCGCCACATCCTGGCTATCGGTCACCACCCCGCCGTGCAATCCCTCGTAAAATAACACATCCGTCGGTTCCGGCAACGCTTGCCAGGGGGTAAACGTGCCGGGTATCTGGTTATAGGGCACCGCCTCGTCATAGGTATGCAAATACCTGCGCGACTGGCCGTGACCGGATTCGCCATATTGACGGAACGTATGTTCCAACAGGCCAAAATCATTGGCTTCCGGACCAAAATAGCTGATATGGCGTCCTAGATCCCGCGCCTTACGGATCGCCATATCCATTTCCGGCCGCGTAAAATAATGAAAGCTATCGCCTTCGAGCTCGGCGGCGTGGATATCCAACTGCTGGAATATTTTACGAAACGCCAGGCTGGTGGTGGTGGTGCCCGCACCGCTGGAACCGGTAACGGCAATAATGGGGTGTTTTGTCGACATGGTAACCCTACGCTTGGTTGAAATGCGGCGTGAAGACGTGCGACCGGCATCAAGGCCCAGCAGTGAGTGTTAGCATATTTAGCGCCCAGGGGCCAGGGGCTTTGCTATTCACCCGGCGTCTCGTCGGCGTGACCGTGAAACCGTCCGCGCGGCATGATATTAATATTTTCATGCAGCTCCGACCAGACCACTACCGCCTCGCCGCTTTTCAGCTGCCGTTTTACATCCTCGACCTTCTGCGCCAGGGATTTTTCCTGCTCGCCGTAATCGGTGCCTTCACGCAGAACAAAGGATTCGATCAGGTTATAGAGGGTGTCAGGATCGATTTGTTCCCAGGGAATAATCACGATGTTGTGTCCTGATGGTCAATAAATCAAGGTGTTGAGGAAATTTCACCCGTTATGCCTTGTGCATCCCCGTTGGCACTGGTAGTTTCATACCCGTCATTTTACCGGAGCGCCGCCAAAACGTGGAACTGAGTCTTTTTCTGTCAATGCTGGGGTTTCTCTGGGTGGCCGCCATTACCCCCGGTCCCAATAATATGCTGCTCACCGCCTCGGGCGCCAACTTCGGCTTCTGGCGTTCAATGCCGCTGATGATCGGCATCATGCTCGGCATGCAGTGCATCCTGCTGCTGGTGGCCTTCGGTATCGGCGGCCTCATCACGCTCTACCCGTCCCTGCATTTTATGCTGAAGGTGGCGGGCAGCCTGTACCTGCTGTGGCTGGCCTGGAAAATCGCCACCGCCGCTTATGAAAAGCTGGAAACCGACGCGCCGCCGCCCAAGCCCATTCCCTTCTATCAGGGCGGACTGCTGCAGTTCCTCAATCCAAAGGCCTGGCTGATGGCGCTGGGCGCGGTGGCCAGCTTCAGCCTGAGCGGCGGCGCCTATATCACCTCCGTCGGCGCCATCAGCATCGGCATCGTCAGCGTCAATATCGTCTCCGGCGTAATCTGGCTCGGCTTCGGCTCCCTTATCGGCCGGCTGCTGCGCAGCCAACGCGCCTGGGTCATCTTCAATGTCGCCATGGGCCTGCTGACGGCGGCCTGCGTCCTGCTGATCTGGCGCTGACGCGCGGCTATTGCGCCTCAAAGGCCCGGGTCAGGGTTTCCAGCTGTTCCTGGGCATCCAGCCACGCCGTTTCGGCGTCTTCCAACTGCGATTTCACCTTGGCCTGCCGCTGTAGGGTTTGGGCCAGATCCGCCTTTCGGCTGATATCATACAGCGCCGCATCGGCCAGTCCGGCTTCGATGCCCTCCAGTTCCACGCCCAGGGATTCCATCTGCTGTTCATAACGGCTGATGGATTTGCGCAACGGCTGGGTTTGATTACGAAAATCCGCCTCGCGCCGCTTCTGGTCCTTTCTGGCCTGGGCGTTATTGCCCTGCGGCACCGGGTTTTCCGTGTCGTTGCCGTCCTGCGCCGTGGTCTGGCGCTGCTGATCCACCAGCCATTGCTGGTAGTCCTCCACATCGCCGTCAAACGACTCGACCCGTCCGTCATGCACCAGGTAAAACTCATCGGTGGTAGAGCGCAGTAAATGGCGATCATGGGAAACCACCACCAGCGCACCGTCAAAATCGATCAGCGCCTCGGTCAACGCCTGGCGCATATCCAGATCCAGATGGTTGGTCGGCTCATCAAGCAGCAGCAGGTTGGGGCGCTGCCAGACAATCAGCGCCAGCACCAGCCTGGCCTTCTCGCCGCCGGAAAACCGCGCGGTCGGCTCGGTTACTTTATCGCCACGGAAACCAAAACCGCCCAGATAGTCGCGCAGCGCCTGCTCGTACTCCTGCGGCGCCAGACGCATCATATGCGCCAACGGCGATTCGTCGGCGCGCAGAAACTCCAGCTGATGCTGGGCGAAATAACCCAGCTTGATGCCTTTCGCCAGGCCGATGGCGCCGGACTGAGGCTCGAGGGTGCCGGCCAGCAGCTTGATAAGCGTCGACTTGCCGGCGCCGTTGCGCCCGAGCAGGCCGATGCGCGAACCGGGCACCAGGTTAAGCTTAATCGAATTAAGGATAATGCGATCGCCATACCCGGCGCTGACTTTCTCCATGCTGAGCAGGGGGCTTGGCAGGCTTTCGGGAATCCGGAACTTGAACTGGAAAGGATTATCCACATGGGCCGGGGCAATCAGCTCCATCCGCTCGAGCATCTTGATCCGGCTCTGCGCCTGCTTGGCCTTGGTGGCCTGGGCGCGGAAACGGTCGATATAATGCTGCAAATGGGCCACTTTTTCCTGCTGGTGCTGGAACAGCGATTGCTGCTGCGCCAGTTTGGTCACCCGTTGCTGCTCGAAAGACGAGTAGTTGCCGGTATATTCATTCAACGTCTGCTGTTCAATATGCAGAATTTTATTTACGATAGGATCCAGAAAGTCCCGATCGTGGGAAATCAGGATAAGCGTACCGCTATAATTCTTCAGCCATTTTTCCAGCCAGATTACCGCGTCCAGATCCAGATGGTTGGTCGGCTCATCAAGCAGCAGCAAATCGGAGCGGCAAATCAGCGCCTGCGCCAGGTTAAGGCGCATGCGCCAGCCGCCGGAAAAATCCCGCACCGGCTGCTGCAACTGATCCTGGCTGAAACCCAGTCCATGCAGCAGGCTTGAGGCGCGCGGACGGATGGTCCAGGCCTCGATAACGTCCAGCTTGCCGTGCACCGTGGCGATGGCGTGACCGTCGTTTTTCTCGTTGGCGAGCTGGAGTTCGGCTTCCAGCTGGCGATATTCGCGATCGCCATCGATAACATACTCCAGCGCCGGCACGTCCAGGGCCGGCGTCTCCTGGTTAACCCAGGCCATGGACCAGTTGGCGGGGAAGGTCACGCTGCCGGCGTCGCAGCCAAGTTCGTGCTTCAACAATGCCAAAAGTGTTGATTTGCCGCAGCCGTTCTTACCGACCAGCCCGACCTTTTGCCCCGGATTCACCGTGGCGGTGGCGTTATCCAGCAGTACGTTGGTACCGCGACGAATTTGCAGTGAGGAGAAGACAATCATAAAGCGCCATAGTTTGAGAGTATGTTAAATTGACATTATTGAATGCTATCCAGGATAACCTGTCCTGGTTTCAACTTTGCGAAGCATGGTAGCGGAAAACCCGCGCCCTGACGACGCTTTGGAGGGGAATTGATCGCGCAGCCACCCAAAGTTTTGTTGTTGTATGCCCATCCGGAATCACAGGATTCGGTTGCCAACCGGATTTTGTTACAGGCGGCATCGTCGCTCGAGCATGTCACCGTACATGATCTTTACGCGTTTTATCCGGATTTTTTTATCGATATTCACCACGAACAGCAATTATTGCGTGAACATCAGGTCATTGTGTTCCAACACCCGCTTTATACTTACAGCTGTCCGGCATTATTAAAAGAGTGGCTCGACCGGGTGCTGGCGCGGGGCTTTGCCAGCGGCATCGGCGGCGACGCCCTGGCCGGAAAATACTGGCGGACGGTCATCACCACCGGCGAACCGGAGGGCGCTTACCTTAACCGCGGATACAATCGCTACGGCATGGAGGATATATTGCGTCCGTTCGAACTGACCGCCACCCTGTGCCGCATGCATTGGGTGCGCCCACTGGTTATTTATTGGGCCAGACGACTGGATCCCGCCGTCCTGGCGCGCCATGCCGCCGAATACGCCCAATGGCTGAACAATCCGCTGGTCGCGCTGAACGAAAGAGGGCAACGCATTGGATAGCAGTCCGTCGTTTTTGACCGCCGTAGTGCTGTTTTTGTTTGCCGCCGTCGTCGCGGTGCCCATCGCCCAGCGCCTGGGGATCGGCGCGGTGATTGGCTACCTGGCGGCGGGCATCGCCATCGGCCCGTGGGGGCTGGGTTTTATCCGTGATGTGGATGAAATCCTGCACTTTTCGGAGCTTGGCGTGGTTTTCCTGATGTTTATCATCGGCCTGGAACTGAATCCGTCGAAGTTATGGGAACTGAGGCGATCGATCTTCGGCGTCGGCGCCGCGCAGCTGCTTGTTACCGCGCTGCTGCTGGGTGGCGCCCTTTACCTGACCCATGCCCCCTGGCAATCGGCGCTGATAGGCGGCATCGGCCTGGCCATGTCGTCCACCGCCATTGCGCTACAATTGATGCGCGACAAGGGCATGAATCGCAATGAAGGCGGCCAGCTCGGGTTTTCCGTGCTGCTGTTCCAGGATATGGCGGTGATCCCGGCGTTGTCCCTGATCCCCATCCTGGCCGGCGGCGGCGGTGAACCGAGCGACTGGATGAAGATTGGCCTCAAGGTGGCGGCGTTTTTTGTCATGCTGGTGGGCGGGCGCTATCTGCTGCGGCCGCTGTTCAGGTATGTCGCCATGGCCAACGTGCGCGAGGTGTTCACCGCCGCGTCGCTCATGGTGGTACTGGGGGCGGCGCTGTTTATGGATATGCTCGGCCTGTCCATGGCGCTGGGCACCTTTATCGCCGGCGTGCTGCTGGCGGAGAGCGAATATCGCCACGAGCTGGAGATCGCCATCGAGCCTTTCAAGGGATTGTTGCTCGGGCTGTTTTTTATCTCGGTGGGCATGGCGCTCAACCTGGGCATTTTATATGTCCACCTGCTCACCGTGCTGGCCGGTCTGGCGGTCCTGGTGGCGATCAAAGGTACGGTGCTGTATATCCTGGCTCGGTTGTCCGGGCTGCGCAGCTCGGTACGGCTACAGTTCGCCGGCGTGCTTAGCCAGGGCGGGGAGTTCGCTTTCGTGCTGTTTTCCGCCGCCGGCGCGCAAAAAATCCTGTCGGCCGATCAGCTGGCGCTGTTGCTGGTGACAGTGACACTGTCGATGATTACCACACCATTATTAATGCAATTAATCGATCTTATCCTGGTCCGACGGTACAATGCCCTGGACGATGATGATGAAAAACCCTTTGTGGACGATGACGAGCCGCAGGTGATCATCGTCGGTTTCGGCCGTTTCGGCCAGGTGATTGGTCGCCTGCTGATGGCCAATAAAATGCGGATTACGGTACTTGAGCGCGATATCAGTGCGGTAAGCCTGATGCGCAGCTATGGTTATAAGGTGTATTACGGCGACGCCACCGAGCTGGAGCTGCTGCGCGCCGCCGGGGCGGAGAAGGCGAAAGCCATTGTGGTCGCCGCCAATACGCCGGAAGACAACATGACTATCGTGCATCTTTGCCAGCAGCATTTCCCGCACCTGAAAATCCTGGCGCGGGCGCGGGGCCGCGTCGAGGCCCATGAGCTGTTGCTGGCCGGGGTGACGCAGTTTTCGCGGGAAACGTTTTCCAGTGCGCTGGATCTGGGCCGCAAGGCGCTGCTTGAGCTGGGCATGCATCCCCACCAGGCCTATCGCGCGCAGCAGCATTTTCGCCGTATCGATACCCGGATGCTGCGGGAACTGATGCCGCAGCTGCAGGGGGATGTGGCGCAAATATCACGCGTCAAGGAAGCCAGGCGCGAGTTGGAGGATATCTTCCAGCGCGAAATGCAGCATGAGCGTCGCCAGCTTGACGGCTGGGAAGATAACCACCCGCAGGGAGATAAACCTCATGACGGCAAAGCGTAAACGTTTTATCGCCGGCGCGGTATGCCCCGAGTGCCAGGCAAAGGATACCCTGGCGGTGTGGCGGGACCAGGGGACGGATAACGTGATTTGTGTAAAGTGCGGTTTCACTCAGCGCCAAACCGATCGGGCGGCTGCGGATCAAACGCCGGCAAAGGACGGCATTATCGGTATTTTTCATCCGGAGTAGCCTTACAACCTCAATTTTTTTAAGCTGAAGGATACATGCGCGTAAATTTTCGTTAGAATCTGCGCCAATTTAGTTTCCAACGGTAGGAGATATCATGAAAGTAGCAAAAGACCTGGTGGTCAGCCTGGCTTACCAGGTACGGACAGAAGATGGCGTGTTGGTCGATGAGTCTCCGGTGAGCGCGCCGTTGGACTATCTTCATGGGCATGGTTCTTTAATCTCGGGCCTGGAAAATGCCCTGGACGGCCATGAAGAGGGCGATAGCTTTGATGTGCATATCGTCGCCGACGACGCCTACGGTCATTACGACGATAATCTGGTGCAGCGCGTCCCGAAAGAGGTGTTCATGGGCGTCGAGGAGCTTGAGGTCGGCATGCGTTTCCTGGCTGAAACCGATCAAGGCCCGGTGCCGGTTGAAATTACCGAAGTCGACGGCGACCATGTGGTGGTTGACGGCAACCACATGCTGGCCGGCCAGGACCTGAACTTCCATGTCGAGGTGCTGGCGATTCGTGAAGCGACGGCCGAAGAGCTGGCCCACGGCCATGTCCACGGCGAGCACGATCATGAACATGAAGGTCACGATCATGATCACGGCGACGACTGCTGCGGCGGCCACGGCCATGACCATAAAGGCGGCGGTTGCGGCGGCAATGGCGGCTGCGGCTGCCACTAAATTATGCTTACGGGCATGATGGCCAAAACATAATGACGCCATAAAGCCATCCCGTTGTGTTACAGGGATGGCGTTCGGATGCCGCCACCGTAGCTAATAATGCGGCGGCGGCGTCTCTTCGGACTGCGATGCGATAATCGAGGTCTGCTGCGTGCGCAGTTTCTCCGATAATAACCGCAGTTGCTCCTGCAGTCTGCCGATATCGCGTTGATGCGCGACCACGGTCTGGTTCAGTTCATCTATCGTGACTTCCTGGAACGCCAGCCGGCCCTCCAGCAAATCCAGGCGTTGTTCCAATTGGGATAATTCCATATTCTCCTCCTCTCAATACCGGTTATCATGCAGTAGGGACGATCGCGTCGACCCGACCTCTAACCCGGATTAAGCTGCGACAACCACCAGATGCTTATTCTATCGGTAAACGGCGATGAATGCCCGCCGCAAGCCTAACTATATTCCAATAACGCCGAACCAGACTGCAATGGCGTCGGTAAAAAAGAAACTTCTTGTCGTAAAAAAAGTCTTATAAAAACTCAATTCATCGGGATAGCGATTGTGTTGTGTTTACGCTCACGGCTATAGTATCGGCTTAACTTAGTTATCGACCTTGGGACAAGATAGCCCAGGCTATGGAGATATGGATGAAATCACTGTTAAAAGTCACGCTGTTGGCCACCACCATGGCGCTAGCCCTCAATGCCGCCCAGGTAATGGCCGCGGATAGCACCGCTACGGCTGATGCCCCCGCCGCGGCTGGCGCTACAGCGACCGCTCCGGCAGCGGCTCCGGCCAACGCCACCTCGGACAAGTTTAAAAGCAGCGAGGAACAGGCTGCTTACGCGTTAGGGGCCTCTTTGGGTCGGTACATGGACAACTCGTTGAAAGAACAGGAAAAGCTGGGTATCAAGCTGGATAAAGATCAGCTGATTGCCGGTGTTCAGGACGCGTTCGGCAACAAGAGCAAGCTGACCGACGAAGAGATCGAAGCCACCCTCCAAAGCTTTGAGGCGCGCGTGAAAGGCGCGGCCCAGGCCAAAATGGAACAGGAAGCCAAGGACAATGCCGATAAAGGCGATAAATTCCGCGCCGACTACGCCAAGCAAAAAGGCGTGAAGAAAACGGCAAGCGGCGTCCTGTACAAAGTTGAAAAAGCGGGTACCGGCAAGGCGCCGACCAATAGCGACACCGTGGTGGTTAACTACAAGGGTACGCTTGCCGACGGCACGGAATTCGACAACTCCTACAAACGCGGCGAACCCTTGTCATTCCGTCTTGACGGCGTGATCCCGGGCTGGACCGAAGGCCTGAAAGAAATCCGCAAAGGCGGCAAGATCGAGTTGGTCATTCCGCCGGAGCAGGCCTACGGCAAAACCGGCGTCCCGGGTATTCCAGCCAACTCCACCCTGATTTTCGACGTTGAACTGCTGGATATCAAACCGGCGGCAAAGGCGGCTGAAGGCGACAAACCGGCGGCCGAAGCACCGGCCGGCGCGGCTGAAACCAACAAATAATCGCACTGCCTGCGCGTAAAACGCGTTTCCAGTCGCTCAACGGCGGTGTCTGTGTCTACAGCCATCGCCGTTTTTTTTGATGCCTTCAGCGGGAAAACCGCTCTTTTATGACGACAGAAGCGCGTTATCGCGCGCCTGTCGCCCAATAAGTTGTAAAAATCTGTCCAAACACAAGGACAGCGTTTTAAATCATTTGCTAGACTAGCGACCGGTAAATACAACTGACAGCCGAGTTTGTCCATGGATGCGGACAGGCTCGCTTTAACGGGTGGTGTCTGCATATGTCTACTTCTCTTCCGACTCCGGAATTCAACGAACTGGATGTTTTGGACGAACGGCCATTCAGCCCGGTTGATCATGAAATACTGTCATCCTACGAAGCCGCGGTGGACGGGCTGGCGATGCTTATCGGCGAACACTGCGAAATCGTGCTGCATTCCCTTGAGGATTTGAAAAGCTCCGCCGTGCGCATCGCCAACGGCGAACACACCGGACGTAAAATCGGCTCGCCCATTTCCGACCTGGCGCTGCGCATGCTGCATGACATGGCGGGCGAGGACAGCAGCGTATCCAAAGCCTATTTTACCCGCGCCAAAAACGGCGTGCTGATGAAATCGGTCACCATCGCCAT
Source organism: Acerihabitans sp. (assembly GCF_036398755.1). NCBI lineage: Bacteria > Pseudomonadati > Pseudomonadota > Gammaproteobacteria > Enterobacterales > Pectobacteriaceae > Acerihabitans > Acerihabitans sp. The sequence goes on from NZ_DASWOM010000015.1 coordinate 30,885, forward strand.
TCGCAACCGCGAACAGCGGGTTATCGGTTTGCTGTGCATCAATATGAATCTTGACGTGCCTTTTTCCCAAATCATGCAAACCTTTATCCCGCCGGAAACCCAGGAGAACGCCACGTCGGTCAACTTCGCGTCCTCGGTGGATGATTTAGTGGCGCAAACCCTTGAATTCACCATCGAGGAAGTCAATGCCGATCGCGGCGTGTCCAACAACGCCAAGAACCGGCAGATTGTGCTTAACCTGTATGAAAAGGGCATTTTCGATATCAAGGACGCCATCAACCAGGTGGCGGATCGCCTGAATATTTCCAAACATACGGTCTATTTATATATCCGCCAGTTCAAAAGCGGTGATTTCCTGGGATTGGATCGGTGAGCCTGCGTTACTGCCTGATGGTCGGCGGACCGGCCTATGGCACGCAGCAATCCAGCGGCGCCCTGCAGTTCGCGCGGGCCTTGCTGGCCGCCGGCCACCGGATTAACAGCGTATTTTTTTATCAGGACGGCGTCTATAACGCCAACCGCCACACGTCGCCGGCCGGCGACGAGGTGGATATCGTCCGCGCCTGGCAGCAGTTGGGCCGGGAACATCAGGTGCCGTTGGATGTGTGTGTTTCCGCGGCGTTGCGCCGGGGCGTGACCGACGGGACGCAAGACGAACGGCCGGCGACGGGCCAGGGCAACCTGCAGCCGGGTTTTACCCTGAGCGGCTTGGGCGCGCTGGCGCAGGCCGTGCTCGAGTGCGACCGGTTTATTCAGTTTTAAGTTTAAGGTGCGCCGATGAAACGCCTTGCCTTTATTTTTAGCCGGGGTCCCCACGGCGACGCGGCCGGACGGGAAGGACTGGACGCGCTGCTGGCCGCGTCGGCGCTGACCGATGAGATCGGCGTGTTTTTTATTGCCGACGGCGTCCTGCTCCTGTTGCCGGGGCAGCGGCCGGAGGAAATCCTGGCGCGTAATTTCATCTCCACGTTCGGCGTACTGCCGATCTACGGCATCACGCGCTGCTATCTCTGCGCGGAGTCCCTGGCGGAGCGCGGTCTGTCCGGTGCCGGCGGCTGGGTGCTCGACGCGGAGGTGCTCCCGGCCGCGCGCTGGCGTGAACGTTTGTCCGATTTTGATACTGTCTTGACGTTTTAATCCGAGAGAACACCATGCTCTATACCCTTGGCCATTCCCCGTACGCGCGGGACCTGCCGGCGCTGCTGCTCACCGTACGCAGGGGCGACGATCTGCTGCTGATGCAGGACGGCGTTATCGCCGGGCTGGCGGGAACCGCCGCGTTGGAAAAGCTTGTCGCCTCACCGCTTGGTCTATATGCGCTTGACGCCGATGTCGCGGCCCGGGGGCTTATTGCTCATTTTTCGGACAAAATAGCCCTTATCAGCTATACTGGGTTTGTCTCGCTTACGGTAAAACAACCGCAACAAATGGCATGGTAAGCAGGGTTTATTGTATATTTCTTGACACCCTCACCCGTCGGCCATAAAATTCTGCGTCCTCGTTCTTTGCCTTGCGGCTTGACGAGGCGATTTATTACGTGTTTACGAAGCAAAAACCAGGAGTTTTATCGAATGGCAACAATTAACCAGCTGGTACGCAAGCCACGCACCATGAAGGTTGCTAAAAGCAACGTTCCGGCGCTGGAAGCATGCCCGCAAAAA
>NZ_DASWOM010000016.1:0-73158 GCF_036398755.1 Acerihabitans sp.
GCGATTTTTTAAACATGATGGCGTGACATGTTTATAGCATCGACATAGTATGGCTATATGTCGATGAAAACGGTTTTTATAAACATATGAATTGGAAACCAGAAACCCCCCACAACGCGTTGCCGATACTGCCGCCTGAACTGGAGCGCGTTGAAACCCGCAGCATACTCAAAGCGTGCATAAGTGCGCGCGCAGCAATCGCAGAGTTGAAAACCGCCGGTGAGTTGATACCCGATCAGGGTTTGCTGATAAGCATCCTTCCGTTGCTGGAAGCGAAAGACTCTTCGCGCATTGAGAACATCGTAACGACCAGCGATCGGCTCTTTCAGTATGCTGACCGCGCAGATGGCGCGGATCCGGCCACCAAAGAAGCGCTGCGCTATCGTACAGCGCTTTATGATGGCTATACCCGCCTTAAGGACTATCCACTTTGCACAAACACAGCGGTAACTATCTGCACCACATTACGCGCGGTGCAAACCGATATCAGGAAAAGGCCGGGTACGGTATTGCGTGATCAGAATAATAACGTGGTCTATACGCCGCCGGTGGGGGAAGACGCCATTCGTAACTTACTGGCGAACTGGGAGCGGTTTATACACGGTGATGATGATTTAGATCCGCTGGTGAAAATGGCTATTGCACACTATCAGTTTGAGTGCATCCACCCGTTCCCGGACGGGAACGGACGAACGGGCCGTATCCTGAATATCCTGTACCTGATCCAGACTGGATTGCTTTCATTGCCTATATTGTATTTGTCCCGCTTCATCCTGGAGAGGCGTGATGATTACTACACATTCCTGCGCAGGGTGACAGAAGAGGGGGACTGGGAATCGTGGATTTTATTTATGTTAGAGGCAGTGAGGAACACGTCTCGGTGGACGACTGATAAGATATCGGTTGTCAGAGAATTGATGGCAGAAACCACAGCCTATGTGCGCGAGCAACTGCCGAAAATCTACACCCATGAACTTATCCAGGCGCTTTTTGCGCAGCCGTATTGCCGGATCGATAACCTTGTAAAACGAGGTGTGGCCAAACGCCAAACGGCATCAACATACCTCAAACAGTTAGTAAATATTGGCGTATTGGAGGAAATGACTGTTGGCCGTGAAAAGCTGTATATCAACACCAGGCTGCTGCGTGAATTGGGTCAGTAACGGTGCCGCGCCGTTAAATCGGTAAGCCAGTTGGCTATTTGCACATTTTCATCACGCAATTTAGCGCAATAGCGGTAACCACTTTCGCTGAGGCCAAAAGTGGAACAGGCCACACGGATAGAGATATCTTTACTTTTTTTGCATGGCATTCTGAATGATCTCGGATGTTGAACGCTCTTCGGCATACATCTTTTTGAGCCGCCGATTTTCATCTTCCGGTTCTTTCAGGCGGGCCATCATCGAGGCATCCATACCGCCAAAGCGTGAGCGCCACGTATAAAAAACTGGCATTGCACATGCCATGTTCACGGCAAAGCGCCGAAACCGGTGTGCCGGCCTCGGCTTGCTTCAACATGGCCATGATCCGGCTGTCGCTAAAACGTGATTTTTTCATCCGAATTTCCTCGATTCATGTTACGAGAAAACGCTACTTATCAGTACCCCGGTTTTTCGGGGGGATTACCATAGGGACAGGTAAACGCGTGGGGGCGGACGGGGTGTGGCCGGCTTTTGTTAAAAACCGCCGGTTTTGGCGCGCCGCTTACCACCTACTAACCTACTCAGGCCTTCATGGCATCAATAATGGCCCTAAGTCCCGCCGATTGATGCTTACGGCTGGGAAAATAGAGAAACAGGCTTTCTTCGAGGGTACACCAGTCTTCAAGGCAGCGCTGAAGATGACCACCGTGCAGATAGGCCGCCGCGCGGTCCTCCCAAATATAAGCCAGGCCCACGCCCCGCGCAGCCGCATTCGCCATCAGTTCCTGGCTATCGGCCGTTAAGGGGCCGGTCACCTCGACTTCCATCATTTCTCCGTCCTTGGCGAACGCCCAATTCAAGATCTTTCCGCTGGGAAAAGCATAGCGAATGCATGCATGGTGATGCAGATCGTGCGGCGTGAGGGGCGCGGGGTGCTGCGCGAAATAGCCGGGTGAACCGACCACGCTAAAGCGAAATTTCGGCTTGATGCGCACCGCGATCATATCCTGCGACAGTCGCTCCCCTAAGCGGATCCCCGCATCAAAACCTTCCTCAACGATATCGACCAGTGAGTCGGTAGAGACGACTTCCAGCTTCAGTCCAGGATGCTTTGCCAGGAGGTCCATTGCGTCGCCCAGAATGTATGGCGCGAGGGAATTGGGCACATTGATTCGTATGGTGCCGAAGGGCGACGCGCGAAATGAGTTCAGCCCGTCCAGGGCATGTTGCATTCCGGCCAGCGCTGGCTGCAATTGGGCGTATAAGGCTTCTCCGGCTTCTGTCATGGACACGCTACGCGTGGTGCGATGAAATAGGCGCACCCCCACCCGCGACTCAAGGCTGCGTATCGAATGACTTACCGCCGAGGCGGAAGTGCCTCGTTCTGTGGCGGCCTGACGGAAGCTTAGATGTTTCGCCACCGAAGCGAACACGGTCAGTTCGGCGAGTTCTGCGGTTTCCATTGGTGAGTCTTGTTCACTATAGTAAGAAGCATTGGCTACTTTATCATATCAATATAACACTTCAGAATGTCCTTTACGAATTGAGCGAATGCCGTTCTCTTGCTCGAAAGTTTAACGCTAACCCTCTGGAGAAATACATGAATAACAACCTGCCTATCCAAACCCTGTCTGGGAAAGTCGCGCTGGTAACCGGTGCAAGTTCAGGCATCGGCCGCGCCGCGGCCCTTGAACTGGCCCGCCGTGGAGCAAAAGTTGTCGCCAGTGCCCGCCGCCGTTCGGAAATCGAGTCACTGGTTGCTGAAATCAGAAGCGAAGGGCATGAAGCCACCGCCGCGGTTGCTGATATCAATATTGAACAGGATGTGATTGATTTGGTGGCGACAACAATATCGACCTATGGCCGAATCGACATCGCTTTTAACAATGCCGGCACCGAAGGTGAGTTCACCCCGTTTGTTGAACAGTCAAATGAAGTTTACGACACCATTTTTAATGCCAATGTTCGCGGCGTTTTCTGGTCGATGAAGCATCAGGCAAAAGCCATGCTGGCGCAGGGAGCCGGGGTTATCATCAACAATGCGTCGATGGGGGGCGTGATAGGTTTTGCGAACGCAGGGCTTTATATCGCCAGTAAACATGCTGTGCTGGGGCTGACCAAAACCGCGTCGATTGAATTGTTCAAGCAGGGGGTGCGCGTCAACGCGGTTAACCCTGGCATCATTGATACACCATTCCAGGACCGCATTTGGCCGAGCAACGAGGCGAAGGATGCTTTCGCGGCATCGACCGTTCCTGGACGGGCGGGCTTGCCCGAAGAGGTGGCTACCGTTGTGGCCTTTTTGGCGTCGGATGACGCATCTTTTGTGTCGGGCCATGGCCTTCTTGTCGATGCTGGTTATTCCATTGCCTGATCAAAAGCGGTGCGGCGGTAGAGCCGTTTTGGCTTACCGCCGCGGGTTCACGATCAGTCAAAATCGGTGTTGCCACCAACGTTTTCCCAGATATCCAGTTCGGCTGAAAATGCCGCCAGTACTTCGCGCGTCCGCGCCAGGGCATCCGGCCCCAGGACAAGATGAAGCGGAGGCGCAGCGCTTTCTACCGCGTTAATGATAGCCAGGGCGCCTTTCGCCGGATCGCCGCGCTGCGCTCCCTCCATGCTCGCCAGTTTGGATACCACGGCGCCAACGGTATCCGCATAGTCATCCACAAGATTTTCGCTATTTCGTATGGAGGTCGCAGAGAGGAAATCGGTCCGGAAAGCACCCGGTTCCACCAGCGTGACGTGGATGCCCAAGGGCGCGAGTTCCTTGGCAAGGCTTTGCGAAAGGCCTTCCACCGCGCACTTTGCCGCGGCATAAAATCCCGACCCCGCTCCGGGCGCAACGCCGGCAATGGAGGTGATATTGATGATATGACCAGAGCCACGGGCCCGCAGATAGGGCAATGCGGACTGAATTATGCGCCTTGGTCCATTAAAGTTGACTTCAAAAAGGTGCGTAACCTGCTCATCTGTTGCTTCTTCAATCGACCCCAGCAAGCCATATCCTGCATTATTAACGATGAAATCAATATGGCCGTGGAGGGCAAATGCCTGCCGTACGACATCGCCGATGGCGTTGGCATCCGTCAATTCAAGAGGAAGAACATGCAGTTGACGGGAGGTGTTGTCAATGTCGCTGGCGCCGTCACGGGTGGTGCCAATCACTATTGCGCCGCGAGCAAGCAATATGCCGGCAAGCGCTTTACCAAAACCGCGTGAAATGCCGGTAATAAACCAGACTTTAGGGGATAACGCCGTCGATCCGTTCATTAATCAGACCTCTTTTTGATGAAACTTACGGGTTAAGTAGTTTATATCGCGCGTGTTGCAACGACCTGGGCAGTCTGAACATGGCGATGGCCATCTACCGCGGCTTGGCGATCACCTGCCGCTTTTAACCGTTGAGCCGCCGAATATGAGCTGTTGCACCATTGGCCGACCAATAAAGCGATCGGGGAAAATCGGCGCAATCGCGCTGGCCTGATTTAAACGGTTATACTGCTCGTCGGTGAAAACAATATCTAATGCGCCGAAATTGTCTTCCGCTTGTGCAAGCGTGCGTGCGCCCATGATCGGAGACACGACGGCGGGATTGCGCAGAACCCATGCCAGCGCGACCCGGGACGGTGTAACACCGATTTCTGCGGCGATCTCGAGCACGACGTCAGCGATTTCCAGCGCGCGTTCGGTCAAGTGGCCCGACGATGCGATGACGCCCTTACGCGTTGGCGAGATATCGGCCGCGTTCTCATGGGTTAAATCTGTCCGGCTGTATTTCCCGCTGAGTATGCCGCCGCCAAGCGGCGACCAGGGCAGGACACCAAGACCGAGCGCCTGGGCCATGGGGATCAGCTCATGTTCTACTGTTCGCTCGACCAGGCTATATTCGATTTGCAAGGCAACAAACGGTGACCAGGCGCGCAGGTCGGCAAGTGTTTGCATTTGCGCAATGCGCCAGGCTGACGTGTTACAAATGCCGAGATAGAGGACTTTCCCTGAGCGCACCAGATCATCCAGTGAACGCATCACCTCTTCAGGGGAAGTGGTGAAATCCCAGGCGTGGAGGTAAAGGAGATCGATACGGTCGGTATCGAGCTGACGCAGGCTGGTCTCGACCGAATTGACCATATTAAACCGATGGTTACCGCCGGAATTGGGATTGCCCTTATCACGCGCCATGGTGAATTTCGTGGCAAGAACCACCCTCTCGCGTTTTCCTTTGATCAGGCCGCCGAGGATTTTTTCTGACGTACCATTGGTGTAGTTGACCGATGTATCGATAAAGTTACCGCCGCGCTCGACGTAGGCGTCAAAGATGCGCTGCGCTTGGGCATCATCCGCCCCCCAACCCCAATCGGATCCGAAGGTCATGGTGCCCAGCGACAGAGGGGAGACGCGCAGGCCCGAGCGGCCAAGTAAACGATATTGATCTAAAGCATTCACCGTCGTCATTTTTATCTCCTGAGTATGACAAAATGGATGACTGACTCCGGGTATCATCATCTAGCGGATGGGTCTGATCCTGATAGCCTGGAAATCCGTAATGCTTGCACGATCGTCCGTGTATATAACGCCTCTTTTTCAAAACGTCCCTTCGGGCGCAGGGTAACGATTCATGAACAGACTAAATACGCTTGTAGACATCCTAGATCGCCATACCCTGACGGATGGCAGTCATCACTGCGCGATCCCTGGCGTAAAACTGATACGGTCTTCTTCGCCGACAACGCCGATGCCGGTGATCTATACCCCTACGTTTTGCCTAATCGCGCAGGGCACAAAGGAGGCTAATCTCGGTGAAACGACCTATCGTTATGACGCAGCCAACTATTTGATGGCGTCCGTCGAATTGCCCATCATGGGATCGGTGATTGAGGCGAGCGCAAACCAGCCGTATCTTTGTTTACAGCTTGATTTCGATATGGCCGAACTCTCCGAACTGGCAATTCATTACCCGGCATCGCCCGAAGCGGCGCTTTCTCCCCCCGCTGGCATCATGTTGAACAAAACCACGCCGAAATTGCTTGAGGCGGTGATCCGTTTGGCGGAGCTGTTGGACGCGCCCGGCGATATTGACGCGTTGGCCCCGCTGGCTAACCGTGAAATTCTCTACCGCTTACTGACGGGACCGGGGGGGAGCATCATCCGGCATATGGCTCAGGCCGATAGCCGCCTCAATCAGATTGCGCGCGCCATCATCTGGATCAGAACGCACTTTCGCGAACCCTGCCCCATAGAGCAGGCCGCGGAAATCGCCGGCATGAGCCGCTCTACTTTTCATCTTCATTTCAAGGCGATCACCACGCTCAGTCCCATCGAGTTCCGAACTCACTTACGTATGCAGGAAGCCCGCCGGCTGATGGTCAGAGATGCGATGGATGCCGCTAATGCTGGCTTTAACGTCGGTTATGAAAGCCCGTCTCAGTTCAGCCGTGACTATGCGCGCCTCTTCGGCATGCCGCCTGCCAGACACGCCAGCCTGTTGCGACAATAACAGGGGGTCGTGGGAAATCGGGCGACGGCATATTTCCGTGCTGGCGCAGCCAGGCGCGTTGGCGCGCCGGTGAGGCTACGGCAACGGTGTGTGCTGGGGCCAGGGTGGGTGACACCAGACCAGGGGGCGGGTCAAAACCATCGCCGATGGCGGCGTAATAATCCTCGGCGATCGGATCCACGCGGCGGTTCTCGACATGCCACTGCGCCGGTACTGGATAACGTCGTTAATAAACTATTGGCTAATGCATGTCGACGGAGGGTAATCATTATTCTGCAACCAAAGTTCGCCGGCCATCGTCCGGCGAGGGGCAGGTGAAACAGGCGCGGGAGACAATAATAAAGTTGCGTTAAACAATTAATTTCTGTACCAGCTCGGTAAAGACGATATACAAATAATATCCTGACCTGTTATATTTTAATGCCGGAAATACCAGAGGCATGATATTGATGTTAATGAAAATATATATGCCGCTTACCTATGTCCTGACAGCGATGTTTTTTACGGTGCGCAGGCATGGACTGAATCGTTGCAGCCTTTACAAAGGCATAGGCTATTCTTTTCTGGCCAATGCGGTGGTATTGCTATCGCCCGATAACCTAAGCTTTGATAATATCACTGTGGAAGGTATGACAACATACCTCTGTACATCATCACTTACGATAATAATTATACTTATTGTATTGCTTTTTTATCACCGTTGAAATAGAAAAATAGCGAGGCGGCCACACATGTTAATCTATTCGGGTTATTATTTGCTAGAGAGAATAATTAAGTCAGCCTGGCATTTTTATTCGAAATATACTCAATATCGCTATTATTACACAACAGGTCCTTTAACGAAGGAACACCCTATTCGTTAAAAGCATGAACACCCGGCATGGGCGGCAATGTGCCGCGCGTTGATCGGCATTGCCGGCGGCGCATCGTTTATTGCCGACTGTGGATTCACGAAGACGTAGAGAGACAAATATGTCCATTTATTCTAACCCCATCACCACTGATCATCTCCCCATCGCCATCAGGACGCTTTTATCAAGAGGCAAACGCGGCATAGGCGCTCTGGTACAAGGCGTGTCCAACGTCGCCCTTTGGCGGGATCCCTCCTTTGTGACCGCCCTTGCCGGCAGCGTGCTCATTGCATCCGCTGGTTTAGGCACCACGCTCATCTCTTACGCTGTTGATGATATAAACGACTTGTTGGCTCCGTGCCTGTCCCTATCCCCCCAGGCTTATCGCGAGGTGATGCTCGCGGGCATCACCTATGGCATACCCGGCGGCATCATTTCCGGATCGATCGTGGCGGCTCTTCTTCGGGGATATATCAATAATACCTATCGCGCTGACCAATCTGTAATGCGGGAAGATATCAATAATACCCATCGCGCTGACGAATCTGTAAGGCGCCCATTGCTCATCGGCGCATTGATGGGATTCTCTGCCGGCGGCATCGGCGGCCTGCTGTATTCCGTCTACCTGCAGCAAGTTCGTAATATTGATGTCAATGATGCGCTGTGTTCCGGTCTTCCGCCTATCATCATTAACGAACAGCGTTTTGATCGATAAACGTTATATCCGTTGGGCGCGCCGCCCATTTGGCCGCGAAATGGCGGCCCGGGCTGTGTCAACGCGTCGCCGGCCACCGGCGAGGGTAGGGCGCTATGCGGTGTCATAAGGTTTGATTCGGACCGAATGGTCTTTAATGATCTCGGATCGCGCGGGAGCACCGCACAGCATTTTATGGCTGTCTAAATCCCGCTGGGTTAGGCATATTGCGACAGTACAGTATTTCGCCGTGGGATGACTTTTATGCTTCGCTCCGCTTTTTTCCTTCGCCTCATCAGCATCGTCATTCTTTTGCATGTGTATATCGGCGCGCGGCTGATTCCCGCCCTGCCTGTCGGTTCGCCGTTCAAATGGGGTGCGGCGGCGCTGCTGGTTTTGTCTGTCTTGCTTATCCCGCTCGGCATGGCCGCGCGCAATATCAAACAACAGCCGCTGTCGGACCTGCTGGCGTGGACCGGCTATCTTGTCATGGGCTTTTTCTCGTCGCTGCTGGTGCTGACGGCGCTGCGCGATATCGCGCTGCTGGTGCTATTGGCCGTGAACAGCCTGCGGGGGAACAGCGCCGCGGCGGATGTCATCTCGGCGAGCGCGGCGTGCGTGCCGGTGTTGGCCGTGGCCCTGACGTTGCTGGGCGTCTACAACGCGCGTCGCAATGCGCCGGTGAAAATCATCGATGTCCCCATCGCGGGACTGGCGGCGGCGCTGAATGGCTTTTCGATCGTGCAAATCACCGACATCCACATCGGCCCGACCATTAAGCGTGGTTACGTCGAGAAAATCGTCGCGACGGTAAACGGGCTGAAGGCGGATCTGATCGCGGTGACCGGTGATGTCGTCGATGGCACCGTACCTCAGCTTGCGGCCGATGCGCGGCCGCTTGGCGGGTTATCGGCGCGTCACGGCACCTTTTTCGTCACCGGAAATCATGAATACTATGCCGGCGCGGATAATTGGGTCGCCGAGTTTCGCCGGCTTGGTTTCAAGGTGCTGATGAACGAGCATGTGATCGTCAATCACGATGGCGCACAGGCAATCGTCGCGGGCGTGACGGATTACGGCGCCGGCAGCCATGACCCGGCGCACGCCAGCGATCCGGCGAAAGCCATGCGGGGCGCGCCGGAGGATATCCTGTTCCGGCTGCTGCTGGCCCATCAGCCGCGCAGTGCGGCGGCCGCATCGGCCGCGGGATTTACCCTGCAATTGTCCGGCCATACCCACGGCGGCCAGTTTTTGCCGTGGAATTTTTTTATCCGGTTGCAGCAGCCTTTTGTGCACGGGCTGGACAGGCTCAACGACCTTTGGGTTTACACCAGCCGCGGCACGGGCTATTGGGGGCCGCCGATACGGCTGGCCGCACCGTCTGAAATCACGTTCCTGCGCCTGGTTGCGGCTCCCCCTATCGCTTAATCTCCATCATCATACCAACCCCGTCTTTTAGCTAACCATTAGCGGGTCGGGCTTTTACGCGCCCGCGCCACGATTTGCGTTGGGTTGACGAAGCGTAGCGCCACAATAAGCCAGATAAGCGAACTGACGGTGTAGATTACGGCCATGGCATCAATGGATTGGCCGGCCCTTACCCCGGCCGCGAAAACGGAATAATAAAGCGATACCACCAGCGTCTGGCTGGAAGGGCCGGCGGTCAGGAAGGTGAGTTCAAACATGGAAATGGTCCGGACCAGTGACAGCAGGGTGGCCGCCAGGATGCCGGGCAGCAGCATGGGGACAAGGACATGGATGAACAGTTTGCCGGTGTTGGCGCCGAAGACGTGGGCCGCCGCCTCGATGCGCGGATCGATTTGCTCGATAAACGGGATCATCAGCACTACGACAAACGGCACGGTCGGAACCAGATTGGCAAGGATAACGCCGTTCATGGTTCCCGCCAGGCCCAGGCGATAAAGCAGGGTCGCGAGCGGAATGCCGAAGGTGATCGGCGGCACCAGCAGCGGCAGCAGAAACAGCGCCATCACCAGCGATTTGCCGCGGAAATTGCGGCGCGCCAGTCCATAGGCGGCGGGTACCCCGATCAGCGCCGACAGGACGACCACCGTGCCGACGATTTGGAAAGTGACCAGCAGCACATTACCCAGCTGGAACTCCCGCCAGGCGGAGAAATACCAGCGAACCGTAAAACCGGCCGGCAGCCAGGTACCGAACCAGCGCGTGCCGAACGAATTTATCGCGACGGTTGCGATCATTGCCAGCAGGTTGATGATGAAGAAGATCACAAAGGCCCAGATGGCGGCCTTCCAGAGCCTGTCCAGGATATTTTCCAGGGTCATAATGTGTTTTCCAGGTTCATGGTTTATCCCTTGCCCGCACCCGCGGGCCCCTTATAGAACAGGCTGCGCGCCGTAAGGATGATGGCGACGATAGCGAATTGGACGGTGGCCATGATCATGGCGATGGCCGAGGCGAAGGAATAGTCGTACTGCTCGAACGCCGCTTGTGCGGCCGCGATGGAGATAACCCGCGTTGCTCCCGCCGGCGCGCCCAAAATAACGGCGGAGGGGAAGACCGAAAAGGCGTCGACAAAAGACAGGCAGAAAATGACGGCCAGGCCCGGCAGGATAAGCGGCAGGATGACATGCCGGAAACGCTGGCGCGCGCGGGCGCCGAGCGTTGCGGCGGCGTGCTCAAGGGCCGGGTCGATGCCGGAAATCATCGACAGGGCCAGCAGGAAGGTAAAGGGAAATCCGGTGATGATAAGGGACAGGAACACCCCGGTATAATTATGGACCAGGCGCACCGGCCGATCGATAAGGCCGATGGTCATCAGCACCCGGTTGAACCAGCCCTGGGGGCCGAGGTAGTTCAGCAGCCCGTCGGCGATGAGCACGGTGCCGAGGGTGATCGGAATGACCAGCAGGGTGGTCAGCACACGCTGGTGGCGCATCAGGCGCACGCGCATGGCGATAGGCACGGCCAGCGCAATGTTCACAAGCGTAACCGGCAGCGCGAGCTGCAGGGTCAGCCAAATGGTGGTGTATATATAAGGGTCGGAAAAAAATCTGGCGTAGTTCGCATACCATTCCCCGCTCTTGGGCATAAATGAATGCACCAGCCCATAGAAAAAGGGGTAAATAAAGAGCAGCAGCAGGAACAGCGCCGCCGGTAAAATCAGCAGCGTTACGCCATCGAAACCGTGGTCCGCGAGCCTGCGCCTGCCGCGGTTGCCCACCAAATCCGCACCGGCCGGCTTCATTGTCCTTCCTCCCGCGCGTAAACCAGAATACGATCGGCCGGCGCGCCCAGACGCACCTGCTCTCCCTGGCCGATAGCGTCCCGCGCCCTGAAAAAAACCTCGTATCCTTCGGCGGTCCGGCCGGATCCCAGGAAATAATCGCCGGAGTACTCCATCCCGGTGACGGTGGCCACAATCGCGCCGTCCGGTTGCGGAACCAGGTCGGCCGGCCGGATGGCGGCGACCACCGCGCCGGCGGCCGCCTGGTCCATCCCTTTGCCGCGCAAGAATGCGCCGGAGAGCGACATTTCCACGTCATCGCCCTGCTTGCGCACGATGGTGGCGGGCAGCGCGTTGCGAAACCCCATGAACTCCGCCACATCAAGATGCGCCGGGCGATTGAAGAGTTGTTGCGGCGTGCCTATCTGGCGTACGCCGCCGTCGCGCAACACCACGATCCGATCGGCAAGCGATAGCGCCTCGTCCTGATCGTGAGTGACATAGATGGTGGCGGAACCCAGCAACCGGTGGATGCGTCGGATCTCGGCGCGCATTTAGAGCCGCAGCTTGGCATCCAGGTTTGACAAGGGTTCGTCCATCAGCACCAGCGGCGGCTCCACCGCGATGGCGCGCGCGATGGCGACGCGCTGCTGCTGGCCGCCGGAAAGCTGGGCCGGTAGTTTATCGGCTTGCTGCGCCAGCCTGACCACGTTCAGGGATTCTTCTACCTTCAGGTTGATTTCGGATTTTGCCATGCCCTGCATTTGCAGGCCGAAACCCACGTTGCGTCGCACGCTCATATGCGGGAACAGCGCGTAGTTCTGGAAAACCATGCCAAACCCCCGTTCCTCGGGTTTCAGCATGTCGATACGGCGCTCGTCGAGCCAAATTCCGCCCCCCGTCAGGGACAACAGGCCCGCCAGGCAATTGAGCGCCGTCGATTTGCCGCAGCCCGATGGGCCGAGGAGGGCGATGAACTCTCCGCGTTTGACCGTTAGCGACACATCCCTTAGCGCATTGTGGCTGCCAAAGGCGCGGCTGATATTTTCCAGTCGCAGTTCACGAAAGTCCCGTGATGTTATGGCCATGGTTGGCTGCCTCAGTTGAATCTGGTGTCAAAAGGTGGTGCGGGAGCCTGGCGGTACCGCTCCCGCGTACTGTCTATTTCTGCATCTTCGCCGCGCCGATGTCGCGATCCCATTTATCGAACATGGCGACAAGTTGCTTTGAATCCAGCGGCGGTTCCGTCGGATTGTTGGCGATGAGATCGGCGTATTCGGGGCGACCGAACGTTTTTATCGTGTCCTGGCTTTCCGCCGGGGCCATGTCGAGGGTGACCCCTTTGACGGACGGACCGGGGTACATGTAGCCGTGATCGTACATAAAGGCCTGCTGTTCCGGTTTCAGGATAAAAGCCATCAGTTGCAGCACCACATCCAGTTTTTCTGGCGCAATACCCTTGGGGATGGCCATGTAATTGGCATCGCCTACCCAATGGAATCCCTTCAGGGTGCCGACTTTGTACTCCGCGGGCACGATGCCCAGGTAACGCGGGTTGATATCCCAGCCGCCCGTCGTGGCGATGATGTCGCGGGTACCCTCGGCCAGCTCCTTCATGGTGGCGGTGGTGCCGCCGGGGTAATATTCAATGCAGCCGTCAAGCTGCTTGAGATAGGCCCAGGTCTTGTCCCAGCCGTGGATCGGATCGAGCGGATCCTTGTCGCCGAGCAAATAGGGCAGTCCCATCACGAAGGTCCGGCCCGGGCCGGAGTTGGACGGACGGGCGTACATGAATTTGCCGGGATTGGCCTTGCACCAGGCCAGCAATTTTTCCGTCGTGTCCGGCATGTTTTTCACGCGATCCGGCGCATATTCAAGCAGCGGACCGGACGGCGTCCAATCCACGATAAACGCTTGACCCTTTGCCATCTCCTGCATCAGATAGGCGCCATGAATATAAAGCTGGTCAAGCTGCGGAAACCTGTCCTGGTATTTCGGCAGGATCTGCATCCACAGGCCCTGTCCCTGGCCTGCGGCGAGCGCGTCGTTGCCGGTCAGCACGAAGTCGATATCGACGCGTCCGGCGTCCTGCTGGGCCTTCAGTTTGCCGGCGAGTTCCGGCGCCGTGGCCTGGGTAAAGACAAAATCCTTGACCAGCTCGGGGTGCTCGGCCTTGAATTTCTCGAACGCGGGCTGGCTTAACTGCAGGTCGCCGGCCACATCAATGACATTGATGGTGACGGGTTTCGCGAAGGCCTGAAACGAACCGGCGAGAGACGAGAGAACCAGGGTCGCCGCCAGGGCGGCCAGACGGCAAATGGCAGTGCTGTTTTTTTTCACGACTCCACTCCTTATATCATTGTTAAATCAGGTTCTTCGTTTCTTGCGCACCGGTAGCCGGTACAGTGGGGTATATCCGCGCATGGCTGATACAGCGACAGATTGAAATAGTTCGGCGCGCCAGGGCATCGCCCGACCGTCCCGCAGCCATCGGCTAGCGGGTAAGCCGGCTTGCGGCGGGGCCATCGAGATACAGCAGGCAGTTCGCGTGTTGCTGCAAGATAGAGGCCGGCCATGCGTTGGTGACCGGCCCTTCCAACACTTCCCGCACCGCCTCGGACTTGCGTTCGTCCGGCACGGTCAGGATCACCATGCGGCTGGCCATAATGCGCCGGATCGTCATGGAGATGGCGCGCAGGGGCACGTCTTCAAGGGTGGCGAACCAGCCCTCGCCAAACTGTTGCCGGCGGCAACCCTCATCCAGGTCGACCACCTTATAGGCCTCGGCGGCGCTAAAATCCGCCGGCGGGTCATTGAAGGCGAGATGGCCGTTCTCGCCGATGCCGGCGA
This sequence comes from Acerihabitans sp., assembly GCF_036398755.1. NCBI lineage: Bacteria > Pseudomonadati > Pseudomonadota > Gammaproteobacteria > Enterobacterales > Pectobacteriaceae > Acerihabitans > Acerihabitans sp. The sequence goes on from NZ_DASWOM010000016.1 coordinate 14,243, forward strand.
ACATGACGTCGATGGGATGCCTATCGAGCAGGTCGCCGAGCCGGCGCAGTTCTTCATCCAGATCCGCGGCATCCCCCCGGACGAAGTGAAAGGCGCCGAGCGTTGGCACCCTGGCGACAAAACGCTCCTGGAGATAGCGGCGAAAGCTGGCCGGATGCGTTTCCGGCATGCCGATATATTCGTCGAGATGGAAAGCGGTCACTCGGGACCAGTCGATCTCGTCATGTCCGATAAGCGCGTCGATCAAGGCAAACTGACTGGCGCCGGTGGCCAAAACGATGTTCGCCGCGCCGTTTTCCGCGATGGCCCCGGCGATTGCCTTCGCCCCGGCCGCAGCGGCCTCGCCGGCGGCTTGCAACGTGGTGGCACATTTATGAATAATAATCATGGGATCCTCAGGTGACTGACGCCGCCGTTTTATGCGCGGATTTTCCGCTGTTATTTCCGTACTGATGGCTTTGCGGGGCCTAACGCTTCCCGGTGGGTAAGCGCCGCGCCGGCAATAGGCCTGGACGCGTTATTTGTATGAATTTTAAACCAAGGTATGATCGGAATACGATAACGTCAATGGTAAAATTACACGTTTGAGATACGTATTTCTTATTTTATCCAGTAAATTTACTGAAAGGCATTTTGCCGGACGGCCAGACGGAGCCGCGCTAAACTCCTGATTTGGCGATTTTCCCGGCGGATATTCCCACGGTGGAAGCCCTGGAGTCCTTAATCGCTGTGCGCAACGGGGGGCTAAATAGGGAAAATTGCTTTATTTGGCGTCAATTTGCATTTGCAATTTACTTTCACGATAAGTAACCTTTCTCAAAATGCAATCAACCCGTTGATAATCTTCCTCTGGGTAAGAAACGGCATAATAGGATGTGAGGTGATGGCCAAAACGCGTAAGTCTAAACATGGGGGCGCCGGCCTTAGAGAGATTGCCTGCGAGGCAAACGTCAGCATCGCCACGGTGTCACGGGTGTTGAACGGTAATGACCGCGTCGACCCCACCATGCGCCAGCAGGTGCTGGACGCGGCGGCCAAACTGAACATCGACACCGCGCAACCGGAAAGGACCGGCGCCCTGGTCTTCCTGCTCAGTAACCGGGCGATGCTGCCGCCTTTCCACGCCAGCATCCTGGCGGGCGCGGAATCCTACTGCGCCGCCCATGGTTGGGATCTTTATTTTGTTTCCCTGTCCTATCCTCCCACGGCCAGCGCGCGCGAACTGCACCTGCCCAAGCTGATACAACGCGGCGAGAGGGTGCGCGGCGTCATCCTGGCGGGAAATCCCTCGCCTAACCTTATCGAATTGCTTGAGCAAAAAGGCATCAGTTATGTGGTGCTCGGCAGCAATATTCTCGGCGAGTTTCCCACGCTTGGAAACGATGTCGTTTTCTCCGATGAGACACGCGGCGGCGAGGACGTGACCCGCTATCTCCTCAGTCTTGGCCATCGGGATATTTGGTTTGTCGGTAATACCCGCCTTCCGTGGTTCGCCCGTTATTACGAAGGATATTGCCGGGTCATGGACGAGGCGGCGCTGACGCCCAGGCTAAGCAGTATCGATTCGGAAGATGACACCGAGATTGGCTATTTGGGCACCAAGTACCTACTCTCCACCGGTGAACGCGTGTCGGCCATTTTCGCCGGCAACGACGCGACCGCCTGTGGGGTGTATAAAGGGCTGCGGGAACAGGGCCTGCGCATTCCTGAAGATATCAGCGTGGTTGGCTGCAACGATACGGTGGGTGATTTGCTTTACCCCAGCCTGACGACCATCCGCGAATTCCCCGAACAGATGGGACGGCATATGGCGGAGCTGCTTTTGGAGCGCATCGCCAATCCGCGCCTTGAATCCCGGCGGCTGATGATGCCCACCCAGTTCATCCGCCGGGACTCATGCGGTCCGGTTGTGGACGGGGAGCCGCGCGGCCCTGAAGGCGGCAAGGCGGAATTTATCGCCGTCCCGTCGCAGTGACCCGGTAAATTAAAAACGATGGCCATCGTCTTCAACAACCTGGCGGGTAATGGACAGAGGGCGCTGACCTTAACGCTCATTACTGCATCATCATTAAATGACCTGTTTATTGGCTCTCCTGTTAATTGTCCGCAGCCGAGGCATCAGCGTTGGTTAATTGAGCATAAAATCGATAAGCAGCGGGACCTGCGCCATGATCATTTCCTTGCCGTAGTGGACCGGAAAGCCGATCTGATCGGCGTTGGCAAGCAGGGGCGTTAGCTCGGGAAACACCACGATGTCGCAAATCACCGTCGCCAAGTCCAGGTGCCGCAATGAAAAGGGCAGGGCGGGGTCATTACCCATGCCGACGGAGGTGCCATTAATGGCAATGTCCACGTCCCGCGGGAATTCGCTGCCCGTTTCAATCGACACCGCGGGGTAAAGGGACTGCAGTTGTTTACACAACGCGGACGCTTTGCCGACGGTACGATTGTAGATAACCAGCCGGCGGGCGCCATGGGCGGCAACCGCAAACGCAATCGCCGCCGCCGCGCCGCCGGCGCCGGCCAGATAAACGCTTTTACCCTGAACGTCATAACCCCGTTTTTGCAAACCGGCGACAAATCCCTCGCCGTCCATCATCGTGCCGCTTAACCTGCCGTCGGGACCACGCTTGAACACGTTACAGGCGCCGATGGCCCTGGCTGTGTCGGACACCGTATCCAGCAAAGGCAACACGTGGCGTTTGTGCGGCATGGTGACGATCGCGCCGCAAAAATTGCGACAGGCTTTCAGTCCGTTAATGGCGTCCGTTAAGCCGGCGGAACCGACATGCAAAGGAATCAGCAACGTGTCGGGGATCTGTCTTTCGCGCAGCGCGGTATTGATCAGCATGGGGGATTTGGCTTGTGCAACCGGATCGCCAATGATGCCCATAAACCGCAGTTTGCCGTTTACCGTATTGAGTTCGTCCATACATAGGCCCGTGAATGATTGCGTGCCATATGAGCATAAAACAAAAGCCGGGGGCATGCATTAGCGGGGCCGTATTAACGGGCAAGAGTTTTAGGCGATAATCCGGAAGGGTCGGGCTGACGCCGACAGCGCGCGGGAGGCGTTTGTCCTGGCATTGCCCGAGGGGCTTGATCCCTCACGGGCCGCGCCGTTGCTTTGCGCCGGGATTACCGTGTATTCCCCATTGCGCACCTGGAACGTTGGCCCGGGGAGCCGTGTCGGCGTGATAGGCATCGGCGGGTTCTTCTTTTGACGTGATTATCGATACCATTCCCGTATCACATGATGTGTCGCCCTATGTTCAACTGCTGGATGTGGAAGGCGCGCTGGTGATTGTCGGCAATCTGGGCAATATGGCGGGCTTTGGCAGCCTGCCGCTGGTTATGGGACGCCGGCGTATTACCGGCTCACCGTCGGGCGGTATTGCCGAAACCCGGGAAATGCTGGATTTTTGCGCCAGGCAAGGGATTCGGTTTATGGCGCGTTTCGCTACCCCTGATGCCGGGGCCAAAGATGATCTTGCCTGTGTCCCCGGCGCGACAATAACCCAGCCTTACCCGGATTCACCGGTATAGTTCCGCAAGCCAAGCACCAGCGCGTCGAAGGTCGCTTTGCAGCGCGGGCTGGCGCGCAGATCTTCATGCAGGGTAACCCAAGTGGCCAAGGTAAAGTTGTACTGTTCCGGCAGTACGCGCACCAGCCCTCCCGCCAGCGCCGTCTGGCAAATGCCTATGCCGCAGCCGGCGCGGATAAGCGCCAGTTGGGCCAAATCGCTGTCGGTGCGAAAGGCGAAAGCATCGCGCGTCCATATCGGCAGCTGCCGGCTTGCGGCGCGCAGGTAGGGTGTTTCTTCATCGAATCCAATCAGCGCATGCCGGGTCAGGTCGGCCGGTATGGCCGGCATGCCATGCCGGCGCAGATAGTCGTTATGCGCGTAAAGACCGAGCTTCACGTCGCCCACACGCCTGGCGATAAGCGATTCTTGTCTGGGCTGGGTCATGCGCACGGCAATATCGGCTTCGCGCCGGAGTAAATCCTGCACGCGATTGGTGGGCACCAGTTCAATCCTTAACTGTGGATGCGCGTGTTTCAGCCGCGCCAGCATAGGCGGCAATACTTCCGTCCCTATCACCTCGCTGGCCGAAATCCGCACCGTACCCGTGACCTCCTGGCCACGACTGGTGGCCGCCCGCTCCAGGGCCGCGGCGGTGTCCCGCATGGCCTCGGCATACCCCCGTAATGAAATGGCGCCTTCGGTCGGGGATAATCCCGTCCGCGAACGGATAAACAACGGCTGGCCGAACGCGGTTTCCAGGGCCGCGATATGACGGCCCGCCGTCGGTTGGGTAATGCCGAGGGCGCGCGCCGCGCCCGAGAGCGATCCCTCGGTCAGCACGGCAAGAAAGGTGCGGTAAAGTTCCCAACCGATAGTATTGACCATAATAAGGCGCCCATGTCGCTGACCATACATTAATGTATAGATAATACTTCATCATCGACAATTTTTTTTTATCAACCCCCGTTCTAGAATTCCCGCATTACACCAAGGGGGAAACGATATGAACATGACCGGCAATCCGGCCAATACGGTTTTGGTCCTGGGCGCAACCGGGGGCATAGGCGGAGAAGCCGCCCACCGGTTGCACCGCGCCGGCTGGCGGGTGCGGGCGCTTTATCGTCAGGCGCCGGCCGCCGGTGAAATCCGCGACGGCATAACCTGGCTGCGCGGCGATACGATGAACGGCGAGGATGTACTGCGCGCGGCGCGGGGGTGCGGTGTGATCGTGCATGCCGTCAATCCGCCGGGCTACCGCCGTTGGGAGGAACTGGTGTTGCCGATGATCGACAACAGCATCCGCGCCGCCATCGCCGAAGGCGCCACCATTATGCTGCCGGGCACGGTCTACAATTACGGACCGGACGCGTTCCCGCTGCTGGATGAGGATGCGCCGCAACATCCGCTGACGCGCAAGGGCGCCATTCGCGTCGAGCTTGAACGGCGGCTGCGGGCGGCGACCGAGCGGGGAGCGCGGGCCATCGTGGTGCGGGCGGGGGATTTTTTTGGCCCGCGGGCGGGCAATAACTGGTTTTCACAGGGGGTTATCAAACCGGGACGGGCGGTGAAGGTGATCAACCGGCCCGGCAAGGCCGGTATCGGCCACCAGTGGTGTTATCTGCCGGATATCGCCGATACCATGGTCGTGCTGCTGGCGCGGCGCGATGCATTATCCCCTTTCAGCACCTTTCATATGGCGGGGCATTGGGATGATGACGGCATGCAAATGGCGCAGGCGATTCGCCGTGTGGTGGTGCGCCATGGCGGACAACCGGTCTTGCGCGCTTTTCCGTGGTGGCTTACCTCTTTGCTGGCGCCCCTGGCGCCCACCCTGCGGGAATTGCGGGAAATGCGCTATCTCTGGCGCCAGCCGGTAAGGCTGGATAACCGCCGCCTGATGGCGATGCTAGGCAGCGAACCCCACACGCCATTGGAGCAGGCGGTGGAAACGACGCTGATGGGGCTGGGATGTCTTACCGCGCGGTGAAGGGACGGCTCATCCCCCGCGGATAAACCCGCCCCGGCTTTTATCAAGTCCGGGGCGGGTTTATCTTCACGCATGCTTACTCTTTCGGCGCCGGCGCCAGGCCCGCGTAACTCATGCCGGTACGGGTCACGATATCGCGGCGCGCCAGATAACGGTAGCAGCCGGCGCCAAGGAATACGCCGATAAACCAGCTGAAGTTCGCCACCTGGTGCAGGCTGGGGGTGAAGCTTATCGCCAGCCCTATCAGCACCGCCGGCACCAGGGCCATGATCGCCTTGGGGTTGAAGCCGTTGTTATACCAGTAACGGCCAGACGGCGTGGCGTTAAACAGGTCGTCCACCGATATCTTGCTACGCTTGATTAAATAGAAATCGGCAATCAGGATGCCGAACAGCGGGCCGATAAAGGCGCCCAGCACATCCAGGGTATAATGAATCAATTCCGGCGACTGGAACAGATTCCACGGCGTCAGCAGCACCGACCCCACCGCCGCAATCATGCCGCCGGTGCGAAAGCTGATTTTTTGCGGCGAACAATTGGAAAAATCGAACGCGGGCGAGACAAAGTTCGCCACGATATTGATGCCGATGGTGGCGATGATCATGGTCAATAGGCCCAGCGCCACCGCCACGCTGCTGCCGACCCGGCTAACGGTTTCAATCGGGTCGGTAATCATCTGGCCGAACAGGCTCTGGGTACCGGAGACGATCACCACGGTGACAATGGAAAACAACAGGAAGTTAAACGGCAGTCCCCAGCGGTTGCCCCGGTGGATCTCATCCATGCTTTTACCGTAGCGCGAAAAATCGCCGAAGTTGAGCAGCGGTCCTGAAAAATAGGATACCACCAGCGCCACAGCGGTCAGCATTTCCCAGGCCTGCTGGCCGGTGGTCAGCGATTTGCTGCTCAGGGTAAATGAGATATTGCCAAAACCGGTCTGGAACAGGATCCAGCCGGCCAGCGCCAGCATTACCACGTATACCGCCGGGCCGGCAAAATCGATAAACTTCTTGATGGCGCTCATGCCGTGCCAGAACACCATGGCCTGCAATACCCACATCACACCAAAGCATATCCATCCCAGCGCGGAAAGCCCCAGCCAGTGGCTCTGGGTCAACGGCTGTAACGACGGCGCGAATTTCAGCAGTACCAGCATCAGGGCGTTCGCCGCCAGGTAGGTTTGGATGCCGTACCAGGCAAAGGCGATAAGTCCGCGGATTACCGCCGGGATATTCGCGCCAAACACGCCAAACGCCTGGCGGCAGATCACCGCATAAGGCACACCGGCCATCTGGCTGGGTTTCGCCACCAGATTGGCGCAGATCTGCACGATGCAGATGCCGAGCAACAGGCATAACAATACCTGCCAGCTCGCCAGTCCCAAGGTAAAAAAGCTGGCGGCCACCACGTAGCCGCCCATGCTGTGGACATCCGACATCCAGAAGGAAAAAATATTGTACCAACTCCAGTCCTGCTGGCGGGTGGGGGCCAGATCCTGATTGCAGAGTTTGGGGCTGTAATGGCTGTGATCGATGGATCCAATGCTATCGGCTACCTGGTGATTGTTTGGCATGAAATATGCTCCTCTTATCACTACCCTGGTGTGTCGTCTTGCTGATTTGCCAAGCTTCTGTTTGCTGGCATTTACTGGGGAGTGATTGCAGGATCCAGGCCAATATGAAAAAATGTGTATACTTAATTTTTATTTTTGGTATACGAAAAGAGATCAAAATCGTATACAGGAGTTGTGAATGTCCAGCTGGCACGGCCTGAAAAGCACTATTTTTTCGCAGGATAAGGACGATGAGATTTATCACGCGATTGTCAAAGCCATCGTCGAACATCAGTTGCCTCCCGGCAGCAAATTGCCTGAAGAGGCGTTGGCGACGGCCTTCGGCATCAGCCGTACCGGCATTCGCACAGTATTGCAGCGCCTTGCGGCGGTGCAGTTGATCCGTCTTACGCCCAAACGCGGTGCGCAGGTGGTGACGCCGGGGGTGGAGGAGGCTCGCAACGTTTTGTTGACCCGGCGCATGCTGGAGTGCGCGAATTTGCCGCAGGTGGTGGCTAACAGCGCGGCGGTGCATATCAGCGCGCTGGAGGATGTGTTGGCCGGGGAGGAGAGGGCGCATGAAGAACGGGACGGCGCCACCGCCATTCGTCTTTCCGCGCTGTTCCATGTGCAACTGCAGGCGATTTCCGGCAACGAAGTGCTGACGCAAATGGTGTCGCAGCTTACCCTGCGCTCCTCGCTGGTGATTGCCGCCTATGGCGCGCCGTGGCAGCAGGGCTGCCGCTGCCACGATCATCAGCAACTGGTCGCGCTGTTGAAAGCGGGCGCCACCGCGCCGCTGGTGCGGCAAATGGAACAGCATTTCGACGATATCCTGGCAAATCTTCATTTTGAGCGCAGTGGTGAAACCACTCCGGATTTTGCGCGCTTATTCGCGTCGGCGGTAAAGGGGTAGCTCAGCGCTTTTGTCTTGGACGCGCGGGGGACTACCTATCCATATCCGGCTACCCGCCCGCGGCGTAACCGGATAAACATTACCATTTATTCGGTACAAGCCTGGAAAGGAGCCGCGATTATGGCCGTTTGTCGTATACAACTGATCAATCCCAATACCAGCGTTGCCATGACCGAACGAATCCAGGCGGCGGCGCGCCGGGTCTGCGCGCCCGGTACCGAGATCGTGGCGGTATGTCCGGCGGAAGGCGTGCCGTCGGTGGAGGGGCATTTCGATGAAGCGGTGGCGACCATGGGGGTGCTGCAACTGGTGAAACAAGGGTGCGGGCAGGGGGTAAACGGCCATGTGATCGCCTGCTTCGGCGATCCGGGCCTGCTGGCGGCGCGCGAGCTGGCCGGGGCGCCGGTGGTGGGCATTGCCGAGGCGGCGATGCATATGGCGACGCTGGTGGCGACCCGTTTTTCGGTGGTCACCACCCTGTCGCGCACCCTGACCATCGCCCGCCATCTGGTGTACAGCTATGGTTTTGAACGCCAATGCGCGCGGCTGCATGCCATTGATTTACCGGTGCTGGCGCTTGAGGACGCGTCGGGACTGGCGCGGCGGCAGGTGCGTGAGCAATGTATCCGCGCCAAGCGCGACGACGGTATCGGCGCTATCGTGCTGGGCTGCGCCGGCATGGCCGATTTGGCGGAGCAGCTTACCCGTGAGCTGCAAATACCGGTGATTGACGGCGTCAGCGCCGCCGTCAAACTTATCGAGTCCCTGTATGCCATGGGGCTGTCCACCAGCAAGTACGGCGATCTCGGCGATCCGCTGCCAAAAGTGATCAGCGGCCATTTCAACGGGCTAAACCTTTAAACCAGCCCATAAAATCCAGCCGACCGGGGATATAACCATGCCCAGTCAAATCTTGTGGCGTCAGTCTTCACGCCGCCTTTCGGCCTGCGGCGGTGGCTTGTACCACGCCGCTTAGCTCCAGCGCCCGCGCGGCGCGCAGACAGAGATCCTCACGCCACGCAGGGGCGATCAGCTGCACGCCTATCGGCATCCCGCCCGCCGTATTTATAGGCACGCTAACCACCGGCAGGCCCAAAAACGACACCGGCTGGGTCAGCATGCCCATATTGGCGCGCACCGGCAGCGCCTGGCCGTTAAGGGTAAAATTGTCCTGGCCGATAAGCGTGGCGCAGCAGGGCGTGGCAGGCGCCAGCAAAATATCCCAGTGCTGAAATAGCGGCTGGATCCGCTCCTGCAAATAGCGGCGAAAACGCTGCGCCTGGATATACCACGCCGAGGGAATCATCGCGCCGGCCAGCAGGCGCTCGCGCGATAGCGGCTCGAACCGGTGTGGCTCCCGCCTTAACGCCGGCAGATAACGGTTGCCGCCCTCCGACGCGCTGAGGATAAAGGCCGCCGAGCGGGCAAGCGCCGCGTCGGGGAAAGTTACCTCTTCGTCGGCCCCAAGCGCCCGGGCGACGGTGTTTAGCGCGCCGGCGGCATCCGCATCGCACCAGTCGCGGAAATAGCCGCCCAGCACCGCGCAGCGCAGCCCCTCCTGCCCCCGGCCCAGCAGCGGCAGCGTCGGGCTTACCGGCCGGTCGGCCTGGAATCCGTCTTCGCGGTCGACCCCCTGCAACGCGTCATAGACCGCGCTGAGATCCTCGCAGCACAGCGCCATCGGGCCGATATGATCCAGACTGGCGACAAATGGATGCGTGCCGCCGCGCGACAGCCGGCCGAAGGTCGGTTTTAACCCCAGGACGCCGCACAGGGACGACGGCACCCTGATTGACCCGTTGGTATCGCTGCCCAGGGAAAATTTCACCAGTCCGGCGGCCACCGCGGCGGCCGAGCCGCCGGACGACCCGCCGGCGATGCGCGTCAGGTCGCGTGGATTGTGGGTGGCGCCATAATGGCTGTTTTCGGTGGTAAAACCATAGGCGTAGGCATCCATATTCAGCATGCCGGACAGCATGGCGCCGCTACCGGCCAGTTTGTCCACCGCCCAGGCGTCCCGTTGCGCCGGAGCGCGGTGGCTGTACAGGCTGGCGCCGGCAAGCGTGGTTTCACCCGCCACATCAAACAGATTTTTCACCCCATAAGGTACCCCCGCCAACGGCGGCAAGGGTATGTTGCCACGGCGTAGCGCGTCCAGGGCATCGGCTTCGCTTAACATCCTCTGCGCCGTGACCTGGGTCCAGGCGTTTAGCGCCGGATTGGCGGCGTCGATGGCGTCCAGGGTGGCGCGGGCAATTTCACGCGCCGACACCTCGCCCCCGGCCAGCTTGGCTGTGATGTCGGCTATCGATAATGACGCAAGGGTGTCGATATTCATGCCTGATAGACCCCCGCCACGTCCAGCCGGTCATCCAACGCAAAGGCCATCAGGGGGGCCGCCATGGCGGCGATGCGCTCGAACTGCGCCAGCAGCGCCGCGCGCCTGTCGTCATCGAGCTCAAGCGCCAGCACCGTTTCCATCTGGCGGAGATAAGCCGCGCAATTGATCGGTACTGAATTGATCGGTACTGAATTGATCGGCACTGCATCGATCGGTGCTGAATCGGTCGGTTTTAATGGCGTATTCATCGGGTTCTCCAGGTTTTGCTAAAGCTAAAATCCGGCGGCGCTGCCGTTGTCGCGCGGGTCAAACGCGCCTTCCAGCATACCGTTGGCGGCATAACGAATGGCATCCGCCAGCAGGCGTGACAGCGGCAGCCGCGGGTAGCCCATCACCGCCGAGACCGTTCATATGCGGATAGACCACCGCGATGGACGCGGCGGCGGCCACCATCGCCTCGATGGCGTTACCGCCGCCGCGCAGGACGGCCAGCGCGCTTTCACTGGCAAGATGATGCGGTGCTACCGCCATGCCCATCGGCGCCATGGTACTGTTAATCATAGGTGTCCATATCTCTTGTTAACGTGCGGAGTCTGGCAACAGTCAAGCAAGAGGCGTTCCAACCTGCGCGACGGAATCAATTGCCCGCACCGGGGCGGGATATGGTAGGGTATCATGAAACAAAAGTTGCAGACGAGACAGGGTTATGAAGCAGTTTGATGAACGCCTGCGCGCCGGCTATGCGCAGCTTTCGCCGCAGGAGCAGCGGGTCGCCGGGTTTATACTTGATCATTTCGACGATCTGATCGGTTATAACAGCGCCGAGCTGTCGCGGTTAAGCGGCGTCTCCAAGGCCACCGTCAGCCGGTTGTTCAGGCGTCTAGGCTATGATAACTATCGCCAGGTGCGCGACGAACTGCGCGTGCTGCGCCAAAGCGGGATGCCGTTAACCGACAGCCGGGACGCGGTGCAGGGCAACACGCTATTGTCACGGCATTACAAGCAGGAAATGGCCAACCTGACGTTCTGGGTCAACCGGCTGGACGGCGCGGGGTTCTCGGAGGTGATAACGGCGATGACCAATGCCCGGCGCCTTTGCCTGGTGGGCTTGCGCAACAGCTATCCGGTGGCGATGCACCTGCGCCAGCAACTGTTGCAGGTGCGCGGGCAGGTCAGCCTGCTGCCCCAGCCGGGGCAGACCCTGGCCGAAGAGGCGGTGGACCTGACCGCCGGCGATATGGTGGTGGTGGTGGCGTTTCGCCGACGTACGCCGCAAATCAGGCCGTTATTATTACAGCTTAAAAATAACGGCGTGCCGGTACTGCTGATAAGCGAGCCACAGGCGCAGACGCTGATTCCGCTGGCGCGCTGGCATTTTGCCGCCTCGATTGACAGCGTATCGGCCTTTGATTCCTACTCTTCGGCCATGAGCCTGGCGAATCTTATCAGCAACGCCCTGCTGCACGAGGCGCTGGCGCGGGGGCGGCAGCGCATCCATACCATCGCGCAGTGGTATGGCGAACTGGATGAACTTGAACAGCGCGGTTCTTGAACAGCAACGCGACATGGCAGTGCGCTTGCCCTCCAGCGGTGCACGCTTTTCCCGACAGCGGGGCCGGGCCTGATGTCCCGCCCACCGTAACATTGCTTCCGCCGCCGTGAACCCGCCGTTGCGCCGCGCTCTCCTGCCCAAGGTGAACCGATAGTTTCAATTGGCACATTAGTTGCAAATGTTTAAACAGAGAATCCTTTGTTTCATCATTTACCTTGGGAACCGACCATGAATATCAAAAAGCAGCTTATTGCCCTGGCGGGCGCGGCCCTGTTGTTGACCCAGGCGGGCGCGGCCCAGGCCGATCAGTTACAGCAAATCCAGCAGCGCGGCGTGCTGCGGGTAGCCATACCGCAGGATTTTCCGCCTTTTGGGTCGGTCGGCACCGACCTGCAACCCCAGGGCTACGATATAGACATGGCGCATTATCTGGCCGATAAAATGAAGCTGAAATTGCAACTGGTGCCGGTGACCAGCGCCAACCGGGTACCTTACCTGCAAACGGATAAGGTCGACCTGGTGATTTCCAGTTTGGGTAAAAACGCCGAGCGTGAAAAAACCATCGATTTCAGCCGCGCCTACGCGCCGTTTTTCCTCGGTGTCTTCGGCCCCAGGGACGATACGCTGAAGGCGCCGGCCGGGCTGGGCGGCAAAACGGTGGGGGTCACCCGCGGCGCGGTTGAGGATATGGTATTGACCGATCTGGCGCCGAAGGATGCGCAGATTAAACGTTATGAAGATAACAACACCACGCTGTCCGCTTATATGTCCGGCCAGGTAGCGTATGTGGCGACCGGCAATCTGGTGGTGAGCGCCATTGCCCGCCAGAACCCGGACAAAGCGCCGGTGGCGAAATTTATGCTTAAGGACTCGCCTTGTTTTGTCGGCATGCGCAAGGATGAACCGGCGCTGAAGGAGAAAGTTAACGCCCTGATCGACGGCGCGCTGAAGGACAATACCCTCAACAGCCTGTCCGAAAAATGGATGAAAGCGCCGCTGCCGGCCGATTTGGGCGCCTGAGAACGGGGCGCCCATGACCTATCAGCTTAATTTCCCCGCGCTGTGGCCTTATCTGCCCGAACTGCTGTCCGGATTGTGGGTAACCATGATGCTGACCACCGTCGCGACGGTTGGCGGCATCGCCATCGGCGTGTGCGGCGCGGCTATCCGCGGCGGCCGGTATGTTTTGCCCGCCCGTTTGTGGGGGCTTTATGTCGAGCTTATCCGCAATACCCCTTTTGTGGTGCAGCTGTTTTTTATCGTTTTCGGCCTGCCGGCGCTGGGGTTGAAAATGACCGCCGGCGAGGCGGCGCTGCTGGCGATGCTGGTCAACCTTGGCGCCTACAGTACCGAAATCATTCGCGCCGGCATCCAGGTGACGCCGCAAGGGCAGTGGGAGGCGGGGCGGGTGCTCGGCCTGTCGCGCGGCCAGGTTTTCCTGCGGGTGGTGCTGCCGCCGGCGTTAAAACGTATTTATCCATCGCTGGTCAGCCAATGCGTGATTGTAATGCTCGGATCGTCGGTGGTCTCCCAGGTCTCTTATGAGGAACTGACCTTTGCCGGAAGCCTCATCCAGTCGCGTACGTTCCTCAGCTTTGAGGTATATCTGGTGGTGACGCTGATCTATCTGCTGTTGTCGCTGCTGATGCGGCAGGTGTTGCTGCGGGCCGGCCGCCTGATCTTCGGCGCGGCGCAATCATGACGTCGTTTACCGATTGGGATATCCTGCGCAACCTGCTGTTGGCCGCGCGCTGGACGCTTTTGCTGTCGCTGGCCGCATTTATCGGCGGCGGCCTGCTGACGTTGCCGCTGATGTTAATGCGCCTGTCGCGCCGTCGCTGGCTTAGGCAAGGCATTCGCGCCTACAGTAATCTGTTCCAGGGCACGCCGCTGCTGATGCAGCTGTTCCTGGCCTTTTTCGGCCTGGCGTTGTTTGGCATTGATGTCAGCCCCTGGCTGGCGGCGGCGCTGGCATTGACGCTGTTTACCAGCGCATTCCTGGTGGATATCTGGTGCGGCAGTATCGACGCCCTGCCCAAAGGACAGTGGGAAGCGTCCCGCTGCCTGGGCTTGAGCTTCGGCCAGACCCTGCTGCGGGTGATGGCGCCGCAGGCCATTCGCATCGCCATCGCGCCGACGGTGGGATTTTCGGTGCAGGTGATCAAAGGCACCGCGCTGGCTTCCATTATCGGGTTTGTCGAACTGACCAAAGCGGGAACCATGCTCACCAACGTCACTTTTCAGCCGTTTAAGGTCTTCGGCCTGGTGGCGCTGGGTTATTTCCTGATGTGTTATCCCCTTTCCCGCTTTAGCCATTATCTGGAGAAAAAGTTTCATGCCGCTGATAACCATTAACCAGATGCAAAAATATTACGGGCAGAATCACGTGCTGAAGGGCATCGATCTGGATATCGACGCCGGCGAGGTGGTCTCGATTATCGGGCGCAGCGGATCAGGCAAAAGCACCCTGCTGCGCTGTATCAATGGCCTGGAAGAGTATCAGGAAGGCAGCATCAAGCTCGGCGGCATGACGGTGACTCATCGCGACTCCCAGGCCCGGGAAATCAGCCGTTCGGTGGGGATGGTATTCCAGAGTTTCAATCTGTTCCCGCATATGACCGCGTTGCAAAACGTCATGCTGGCGCCGCGCCGGGTGCTGGGTAAAACGGCGGCGCAGTGCCGCGAGCTGGCCGAAGTGATGCTCAATAAAGTCGGCCTGGGGGACCGGCTGGATTATTACCCCTCCGGCCTTTCCGGGGGCCAGCAGCAGCGGGTGGCCATTGCCCGCGCGCTGGCGATGGATCCCAAGGTGCTGCTGTGCGACGAAATTACCTCGGCGCTGGACCCGGAACTGGTGGGCGAAGTGCTGAAGGTGCTGGAAAAACTGGCAGGCGAAGGCATGACCCTGATACTGGTGACCCATGAGATGAATTTTGCCCGCGAAGTCGGCGACCGGGTAGTGTTTATGCATCAGGGCAGGGTGTGGGAGCAGGGCGAAAGCCGTGAACTGTTGGCCCGGCCGCAGACCGCCGAGCTAAAACAGTTTATCGCCACGGTGCGGGGCCTCGGCGACGACTAGGGCGGCCGCGGGCCGGCGCGGCCAGGGAATTTCCTGGCCAACCCTGTCTATATTATCGATAAAAAAGAAAACTGATGTCGGAAAGGATGAATCATGTTGGATATTACACGCTATGACCAGATTAACCCGCCGGCCCGGCTGCTGATGGGACCCGGGCCGATCAATGCCGACCCGCGCGTGCTGCGGGCCATGTCAAGCCAGCTTCTCGGCCAGTATGATCCGTCAATGACCGGTTATATGAATGAAGTGATGGCGCTCTACCGTGGCCTGTTCAATACCGCCAACCGCTGGACCATGCTGATAGACGGCACGTCGCGCGCCGGTATCGAGGCGGTGCTGCTGTCCGCCATCCGGCCGGGCGATAAGGTGCTGGTGCCGGTGTTTGGCCGCTTCGGTCATCTGTTGTGCGAAATCGCCCGCCGCTGCCGGGCCGAGGTTTTTACCCTCGAGGTACCCTGGGGACAAGTATTCAGCCCCGGCCAAATCGAGGATGCCGTTAAGCGGATCCGCCCGCGCGCTTTGCTTACGGTCCAGGGCGATACGTCCACCACCATGCTGCAACCCCTGGCGGAACTGGGGGATATCTGCCGCCGTTATGACGTGCTGTTTTACACCGATGCCACCGCCTCGTTCGGCGGCAATCGCCTGGATACCGATGCCTGGGGCCTGGACGCGGTATCCGCCGGCCTGCAAAAATGCCTCGGCGGCCCGTCCGGCAGCGCGCCGGTCACCCTGGGTCCGCGCTTTGAAGAACAGATCCGCCGGCGCAAATGCGTGGAGGAGGGGATCCGGACCGCCGCCCATCAGGACGGCGACGACGAGATGATCTACTCCAACTATTTCGATCTCGGCATGATCATGGATTATTGGGGACCGGAGCGGCTCAATCACCATACCGAGGCCACCAGTATGCTGTTCGCCGCCCGCGAGTGCGCACGCATACTGCTGCAGGAAGGACTGGATAACGCCATCGCCCGTCACGAACTGCACGGCGCGGCGATGCTGGCCGGCATCCAGGGCCTGGGGCTCGGGGTGTTCGGCGATATAAGCCATAAAATGAATAACGTGCTGGGAGTGATGATACCCGACGGCATCAACGGCGAACAGGTACGCCAACTGCTGCTAAATGATTTCGCCATTGAAATCGGCACCTCGTTCGGCCCGCTGCACGGCAGGATCTGGCGTATCGGCACCATGGGTTATAACGCGCGCAAGGATTGTGTTATGCAGACCCTGGCGGCGCTGGAAGCGGTGCTGAACCGGCTCGGCTTTGCCAGCAGCCAGGGCGCCGGCATGCAGGCGGCGTGGGATCATTACGGGCGAATGGCGGAGGCGTAATGACGGAACCGAGAATGCCGGCGGAGTTGGCCGACAGCGCCGCGCTTAGGGTAATGGCGCGCTGCGATACCCTGGCCGGCATCAGCGCTGCGCCGGACGAGCTGACGCGGGTTTACCTTTCGCCGCAACATCTGCGCGCCAATCAACAGGTCGGCGCATGGATGCGGGCGATGGGAATGCGCGTCTGGCAGGATGAGGTCGGCAACCTGTGCGGCCGTTATGAAGGGCTGCGCCCGGATCTGCCGGCCATACTGCTTGGTTCCCATCTGGATACGGTGCGCAACGCCGGCCGCTATGACGGCATGCTGGGCGTGCTCGCGGCCCTTGAGGTGGTGCATTATCTGCACCAGCGGCGGTTGCGCCTGCCGATGGCGATTGAAGTCATCGGTTTTGCCGACGAGGAGGGCACGCGCTTTGGCATCGCCCTGCTCGGCAGCCGCGGTATCACCGGCAACTGGCCGGCGGATTGGCTTGATCGACGGGATGCCGAAGGCATCAGCGTCGGGCAGGCGCTGCGCCACGCCGGGCTGGACCCTGGACTTATCGGTCGCGCCAAACGGGGGCAAGCCGCATTCTGCGCCTATCTGGAACTGCATATCGAGCAGGGTCCCTGCCTGGAAAGTGCCGGCCTGGCGCTGGGGGTGGTTTCGGCTATCAACGGCGCCAGGCGCCTGAACTGCCGTTTTACCGGCGTGGCCGGCCATGCCGGCACCGTACCGATGGCCGGCCGCAGGGACGCGCTTAATACCGCCGCGCGCTGGATAGCCAGGATCGATGATATCGTCGCCTCCCACGGCCCGGATCTGGTGGCAACGGTGGGCGAGCTGCAATGCTTGCCGGGCGCGGTAAACGTGATCCCGGGAGACGTGCGCCTGACCCTGGACGTTCGCGGACCCGACGACCGGGCGCTGGCGGCGTTACTGGACGGGCTGCTGGGCTGTGCCGATGATATCGCCGGACGGTACGGTTGTGTTTTCAGCAGCGGGGAATTTTACCGAATCGACGCCACGCCCTGCGATCAACGGCTACAGTCCCTGCTGGCCGACAGCCTGCGAAAAGTACAGGGCGTAAGCCTGGCATTGCCGAGCGGCGCCGGACATGACGCGATAGCCCTGGCGCAAAGCTGGCCGGTGGGCATGCTGTTTGTGCGCTGCGACCGCGGGATAAGCCACCACCCCGATGAAGCGGTGACCGCGCCGGACGTGGCGGCGGCTGTCCGCGCTTATCTGGAGGCGGTGCTGGCGCTGTCCGAATGCCAGGGAAGCCGCTGACGTAAGGTTTTTCATGATATCGGCGATTTCAGCGCCGATTCGCCCGGCAACGGCAGCTATGCCATAACCAACATCCCGCTAACGGAGCTACGGCAGCCGGAGGTTTAACCCCGTACTGCGCGACTCATTGTTCCCAGCCGGCTTGGCTGTTCGCCAGCCGTGCCGGGCAACGTCAAAAAAATCCCCTTGAATTAATAACTCATTTTTAATCAATAAATTACGATTTTTCCGGCACTGCATAATGTGTTTTTTTTGTGATCATGTCCCACAAAACACAATAAAAACGTTTTTATTAGAAACGTTTTTATGTGAGGCTAGCGCTATGTTACGACTTGGTTGCCATCCTGTTAACCTTGGTTTGATGGCCGGGTCACGGATAACGCGAAAACGACGAATGGGAGTGATGCATGGACACTGAAGGTAGCGAAAAAATCATAGGTCAGCGCAGTACCGGGGCGCATATCCTGGCCGCCGCGCTGAAACGCCATGGCGTGGAAGTGATTTTTGGCCAAAGCATTCCGGCCGCGCTGTTCCTGGCGACGCCGGATTACGGCATTCGCCAGGTGGGTTACCGCGCTGAAAACGCCGGCACCTATATGGCCGACGCCTATGCGCGCCTGTCCCATAAAGTGGCGGTGGTGACCGCCCAGAACGGCCCGGCGGCCACCCTGCTGGTGGCGGGCCTGGCTGAATGCTACAAGGCCTCGGTGCCGGTGGTGGCTATCGTCCAGGACGTGCACCGTAAGATGGCGGATAAAAACGCCTTCCAGGAACTCGATCATCTTGATTTGTTTAAAGGCGTCTCCAAGTGGACCCGCCGCGTTACCGAAATCGACCGGCTGGACGATTATGCCGATATGGCGTTTACCGCCGCCGCGTCCGGCCGTCCTGGTCCGGTGGTGTTGATTGTTCCCATCGATCTGTTTAACGAGACCGCGGCGCAAAACCCGCGCCGGCACGCATCCTCGCTGGGGCATTTCCCGCTGGATCGCACGGTGGCCGCGCCCGAGGCGATTGAAGAAGCGGCGCGCCTGCTGGCCGCGGCCGCGTCGCCGCTGATTATTGCCGGCGGCGGCGTACATATATCCGATGCGGCCCAGGAGCTTGCGGCGCTCCAGGAGGCGGCGGCCCTGCCGGTGGCCACCACCGCCATGGGCAAAGGGGCGGTCAGCGAGGACCATGAGCTTTCGTTGGGCGTGGTGGGCTATTTTATGGGCGCGCGCGGGCGCACCCGCCATTTGCGCGATATGGTGGCCAACGCCGATGTGATCCTGCTGATTGGCAACCGTACCAACCAGAACGGTACCGACGGCTGGAGCCTGTATCCGCAGGAGGCTAAATATATCCACCTGGATATCGACAGCCAGGAAGTGGGCCGTAATTACGATGCGCTGCGTCTGGTGGGCGACGCCAAATTGACCCTGCAGGCGCTGACGGCGGCCATGAAACGCCAGGATCTCGGCAGGCGCCGGGGCGCCCGTTCCGCCATCGCCGCCAGGATCGCCGCCGCCCATGAAACCTGGCAATCGGAGGTGAAACAGACGCTGGATCTTGACGCCCGCCCGATTCGCCCGGAGCGCCTGATGCTCGACCTGGATTCGATCTTGACGCCGCAGACGGTGGTGGTGTCCGACGCCAGCTATTCGTCGATCTGGGTAGCCAATTACCTTAAGGCACGCGCCGTCGGCGCCCGGTTTGTGACTCCGCGCGGCCTGGCCGGCCTGGGCTGGGGTTTTCCCTATGCGGTGGGCGCCAAGATTGCCTGTCCCGAAGCCCCGGTGTTCGCGCTGGTGGGCGACGGCGGTTTCGCCCACGTATGGTCGGAGCTGGAGACCGCCCGCCGCATGGGCGTCAACGTGGTGCTGGTGGTGCTGAACAATGAAATCCTCGGCTACGAAAAACACGCGGAAAAAACCCTGTTCGGCAGCTATTCCGACGCCTGCGATTTCAGGCCGGTGGACCATGCCGCCATTGCCCGCGCCTGCGGCTGCGAAGGGGTGCGCGTCGACAATCCGGCTGATTTTTTGCCGGCGCTGAAAAAAGCCTTCAGCGCCGCGAACACCACGGTTATCGACGTGATGACCGAACAGCGCGCCTACCCCCCGGTAACGATGTTCGACGGGCAAAAGAACCTGGATTACTGACAGGCGGAGAGATCAGATGAAAAAAATACTCAACTCCCCCGAAACCTATGCCGACGAAGCGCTGGCGGGCATGTGCCTGGCGCATCCCCACCTTTATCGGCAGATAGGGGAAGAGGGCAGGGTCGTGGTGCGCAACGCCGGCGCCAAAAAAGATAAGGTGGCGATTGTTTCCGGCGGCGGCAGCGGGCATCTGCCTCTGTTTGCCGGCTATGTCGGCCAGGGTCTGCTGGATGCCTGCGCGGTGGGCAACGTGTTTGCCGGCCCCGCCGTGCTGGACTGTATGGACGCCATTCGCGCCGCCGATACCGGCAAGGGCGTGCTGCTGCTGTTTGGCAATTACGGCGGCGACAGGATGAATTTTGCCATGGCCGCCGAGATGCTGGCGGCGGAGGATATCCGCACGGCGTCGGTACTGGCCGCCGACGATGCCGGCAGCGCGCCGCGCGCGGAGCGGCAAAAACGCCGCGGCGTCGCCGGCCTGGTCTATGCCTATAAAATCGCCGGCGCCATGGCCGAGCGGTCCGACGCCACGCTTGAATCGGTCGCCGCCGTGGCGACGCGCGCCCTGGAGAATACGGTAACCCTCGGGGTGGCGCTATCGTCCTGTACCGTTCCCGAGGCGGGCAAACCGACCTTTACGCTGGGTGACGACGAGATGGAAATCGGCATGGGCATCCACGGCGAACCGGGGATCCGCCGCGGCCCGCTGTTAAGCGCCGAGCAAATGGTGGGCGAAATGCTGGATACGCTGCTGCGTGACGGCGGGTTCGCCGCCGGCGACCGGGTATCGGTGATGGTTAACTCCCTGGGCGCCACGCCGCTGGAAGAGTTGTTTATACTGTATCGCCATGTGGACCAGCGCCTGCGCGGCCAGGGCATCACAATCGTGGCGCCGCGCACCGGCCGTTATGCCACCTCGATGGAGATGGCCGGCATGTCATTGTCCATCATCAGGCTGGACGGGGAGCTTGAATCCTTGTTGCTGGAACCGGCCCATTGTCCCTACTGGAGTAATCTCTGATGACCAATCAGGAATTGATCGCGCTGTTGACGCGATGTACCGCCAAAATCCGCCAGGTGTCACCCGAGCTTAACGCGCTGGACGGCCAGTTGGGCGACGGCGATTTGGGCGCGACGCTTGAGAAATGCGCGCGGTTGACCGATCAGGCGCTGGCGGCGAAGCCCGCGGATATCGCCCCGGTGTTCCAGGCCGCGTCCATGGCCTGCGTGCGCGCTTCGGGATCGAGCTTCGGTACCCTGCTGGGCGTGGCGCTGCTGACCGCGGCTAAACACTGCGCCGGCAAGACCACGCTTGAGCGCGGGGATGTCGCGCCTCTGCTGGAGGCGGCGCTGGCGGCGCTGATGGCGCGCGGCGGGGCGAGCCTTGGCGATAAAACGGTGCTGGATCCGCTGGATGCGGTGCGCCGCGCGCTGCATGAGGCGACGCCCGCCGACGATTATCCCGCCCTTGCCGTCGGCGCGGTGCGCGCCACGCTGGAAGAATACCGGCAAAAACCCAATAAAATCGGCCGCGCGCGCATGTTCGCCGAGCGCTCCATCGGTTTGGACGATCCCGGCATGGTGGCTTTCGCCCATCTGGTGGACGCCGCGGCCGGCCATGCGGCCATCACCCGGGAGGTGTCATGATGCCAGGATCCCTGGAAGGACTGAAAGTACTCGACCTGTCGCGTTTTATCGCCGGTCCCCTGTGCGCCATGCAATTGGCCGATCTGGGCGCGGACGTGGTTAAAGTCGAACGGCGGGGCAAGGGGGAGGATACGCGCCAGAACACGCCGCAGTTGAACGGGCAAAGCCTCTACTTCCTGTCGTTCAACCGTAATAAGCGCAGCCTGGCGCTGGATTTTCGCGACCCGGACGATCAGGAGCAACTGCGCAAGCTTATCGCCGCCGCCGATGTGCTGATTGAAAACTTCCGTCCGGGCACCATGGAAAAAATGGGCTGCGGGTGGGAAACCCTCAAACAGTTGAACCCGCGCCTTATCATGGTGCGCATCTCCGGGTTCGGCCAGACCGGTCCGCTGGCGCAGCGTCCCTGCTTTGACGCCATCGCCCAGGCGATGAGCGGCCTGATGAGCATTTGCGGCCAGCCGGACGGGCCGCCGACCATGTCCGGCACCTTTATGGTGGACTATGCCTCCGCCCTGTACGCCACCATCGGCACGCTGGCGGCGCTGAACGCCCGTCACCTGTCCGGGCGCGGCCAACTGGTCGAGGCATGCCTGCTCGACAGCGCCATCAGTATGCTGATTTCGGCCATACCGGAGCAGGCGCAGCTCGGCAGCACCATGTCGCGCATCGGCAATCTCGATCGTTTCTCCGCGCCGGTGAACAGTTACCAGACCGGCGACGACGCCTGGATTTACCTGTCCGCCGGCACCGATACGCTGTTCGCCCGCCTGGCGCAGGCCATGGATCGCGCCGACCTGCTGGCGGACGATCGCTTCAGCAACTACCATGCGCGCCTGGAAAACTACCGCGCCATCGACGCGATTGTGGCGGACTGGATAAAAACCCATAGCGCGGAGGAGGTGGTGGCCAGCATGGATCTTGCCGGCGTGCCCTGCTCCAAGGTCGCCACCATCGATGAAGTGCTGGAAAACCCGCAGCTGAGGGCGCGCAATCAATTGGTGGATATTACCCATCCCACCGCCGGCGTCTACACCACCCATGGCGTTACCGTCGGCCTGTCCGACACCCCCGGAGTGATTCGCCGCCCGCCGCCGCTGGTGGGGGAGCATACCGGCGAGGTGCTGGCCGAATGGTGCGGCATCACCCATACCAATAAGGCGTAAACGCCGCCAGGAGGAGGATATTATGGCCCGCATCAATCCTGAACTTCGGGATCCGACCTACGACAATGTGGTGGTCGGCGAATTAATCGGCCCGCTGGCGGTAACGGCGGATGAGGCTTACCGTCGCCGCGCCTGTTTTGCGCTGGATGACTACAGTGGGGACTATCGCGCGCCGTCCGGGCCGTACGTGCCGGCCGCCATGCTGGGCCGCGATCTGGTGGCCCTGTTTTGCAGCGTTTATGATCCGAGCCGCACCGTCGGTTTGCATCAAAAGGAAGAGATCTGGTTCGTGAACCCGGTGCCGCTGAACGCCAAACTGCATTACACCGGCAAATATACCGATAAATACATGAAGCGCGGCAAAGGCTATACCGTGTTTGATACCGAGGCCCGCGACGCCGATACCGGAATACTCTACGTGCGCCAGGTCAGCACCGAGATCATGCGCATTCCGGACAATATCCAGCTGGGCGCCGGCGGTTCCCGCGCCGCGCCCGCGCCGGGCCATATCGAACCGCATTGGCCGGAGCACGTGCCGCCGGCGGCAAAAGCGGACGCCGCGCTGCGGCCCGGCACGCCGGTAACGCCGCTCGTCAAATGCCCGGAGCAGGGGCAGATGACGGTGTTCTCCGGCGGCAATACCCAGTGGTACAACATTCATACCGATATCGAAGTGGCCCTGAAAGCCGGTTTTCGCGACACGCTGGCGCAGGGCATGATGGAAACCTGCTGGGTGGCCGAAATGCTGGCCGGTTTTATCGGCCCGTCGTGGCATACCTCGGGCTGGATAAAAATGGCCTATATCAAACCGGTCTATCGCGCCGACCGTATCACCTGCCGGGCCGTGGTCCAGGAAATAGAGGGACAACGGGTGACCTTTCATGTCTGGGCCGAGAACCAGCATGGAGACATGACCGCCGTGGGGTGGGCCAGCGCCGATAAAGCAAATAACGCGTAACGCCGTTAGCGGTAATTAACGGCATATTTTTATTTTTTATCGTCATCACGCTTTATAAAGCGTGCGGGAAACCGCGCGCATAAAAACCACCCTACACTAATAGCTCCTGACGGAGGCGATATGACTAATGTAACGAATGAAACCGCACAACAGCCCGCGGCGGAGAAAATAAATAAAAAGGAGTTGTCGCGCGTGGCGTTTGCCAGCCTGATTGGCACTTTTATCGAATTTTATGACTATTTTATTTACGGCGCGGCGGCGGGGCTGGTATTTCCTCATCTGTTCTTCAGCGATATGCCGCCCACCGTCGCCACGATTGTCTCATTCGCCACGCTCGGCGTGGCTTTTATTACGCGCCCCATCGGCGCCGTGATATTCGGCCATTTCGGCGACACTATCGGGCGCAAGGCGATGCTGCTGGCCTCGGTGACCATAATGGGTGGCGCGACCGTGGTCATCGGCCTGCTGCCCACCTATGAAACCATCGGCGTGGCCGCGCCCATCCTGCTGGTGATCACCCGTTTAATCCAGGGGCTGGCGGTGGGTGGCGAGTGGGGCGGGGCCACCACCATGATGATCGAATACGCGCCGCCGAACCGGCGCGGCTTCTACGGCACCTTTGTCCAGTTGGGCAACGTGTTCGGCGTGCTGGTCTCGACCATGGCGTTTGCGCTGGCTTCTTCGCTGCCGAAGGACATCTTTCTGGACTGGGGTTGGCGCATTCCTTTTCTCGCCAGTATTGTGCTGATGTTTGTCGGTATTTTTATTCGCCTGAAAATCCAGGAACCGCCGATGTTTCGCAAAGTGCAGGCGGAACGCGAGAAGAACAAGCTGCCCATCGTGGTGGTATTTAAAAAGTTCCCCAAACAGATTTTCCTGGCGGCCGGGCTGCGCGTCAGTGAAAGCGTGGTCGGCTACCTGGTTATCAGCTTTGTTTTGCAATATTGCACTACCCACTTTGCCATGCAGGGCAATAGGGTATTGGTCGGCGTCATGATTGCGGCGGCGTCCGGGATTATCACCTTCCCGCTGTGGGGAATGCTTTCCGATAAGATCGGCCGCCGATCGGTGTTTTTAATCGGCTCCCTGGGTTCGTGCCTGCTGGCCTATCCGTTTTACTGGCTGATTAATACCGGCAGCCTGTGGGGGATTTATGCCGGCCTGGTGCTGGCCTACAGCTTTATCGTCGGGTCGATGTACAGCATTGAGCCTTGCTATCTGTCGGAGCTTTTTTCCACCGAAGTGCGGTATACCGGCGTATCCGTCGGCTCGCAGATAGCCGGTATTTTCGGCGGTTTCACCCCGGCGGTGGCCACCGTGCTGGTGGCCTGGGCCGGCGGAGCGTTCTGGCCGATCGCCCTGATGATCATCGTCTGCGGCCTGATCACCGCGCTGTGCGCCCTCGGGGCGGGTGAAACGCTTGGCCGCGATCTCAACAGCGATATGATGCCGGTAAAAAAGAAGAAAGGTAATGCCGAATCTTACCTGCTGAAAACGCGGTAATCGCCTGTGCCGGGACAAATGCCCGGCACGTCGGCCATGGTTTTGCGCGATGATATGTTTGATTATGTGAATAAAAACGTTTTTTTACCCGTGCGCGACGTTACAATAACGTCCACGCAGGTTTAACGGCTCATCTCGCTTGACAGTGCAAGGTTCGGATTGAATGGCAAAAAAAACAGCGCCGGGCCATCGCCCGTCCCCGAATAACAAAGTCTCCATCCATGATGTGGCCCGTGAGGCGGGGGTGGCCTTGTCCACGGTGTCCAACGCGCTGAGCGGCAAGGACAATGTCAGGCCGGACACCCGTCTGAAGGTGCAGGCGGCGGCGGACAGGCTGGGTTACCGGGTGTCGGTGGTGGCGCGTTCGTTACGCATGCGGCGCACCTTTACGTTGGGCGTGCTGCTGGCCGACGTGGCCAACCCGTCGTCGCCGGACTTCCTGCGCGGCATCGAGGATGTGGCCGATCGTGAACACTGTAGCCTGCTGGTGTGCAACACCGACGGCAAACTGGAAAAACAGCTTGAGCAGATGCGCGTATTGCTCGACCGCCGGGTCGACGGGCTGGTGTTGCTGTCCCAGCACTGCCGGCAGCCGGAAGTCAGGGAACTGCTGGCCGGCGATACGCCCTATGTGCTATTGCAGCGTCGTGCCCTGGAACATGAAGACACCTACGTCGGCGCCAATAACGAGGAAGGCATCGGCGCGGCGGTCAAACATCTGGTCGGCCTGGGCCACCGGCGCATCGGCCTGATTCGCGGACCCGATGACTCTTCCACCGCCGATGAACGCTACGCGGCTTATCTCCAGGCCATGGCGGCGCATCGGTTGCCGGTCCCCGAGGGTTACGTGGTGCAGGGGGATTATCATGTCATGGGCGGCTACCAGGCCGCCAAGCGGTTTTTTGCCATGCGCCCACGTCCCACCGCGATATTGGCGGCCAACGATATGAGCGCTATCGGCGTGATGAACGCCGCCCATGAGGCGGGGCTGGCCATTCCGGCCGATTTTTCGCTGATAGGCCTTGATGATATCGAGATGGCTTCGTTTTCGCCGATAAATCTCACCACCATAGCCCTGCAGCGGCGCGAAATGGGCGCGGCGGCCAGCACGTTGCTGATGAAAATGATCCGCCAGAAAAGCACGCCCAAGCCCAAGAAGAAAATATTCCCGATGAAGCTTATCGTGCGCGGATCCACCGGGCCGGTCAGCACGGATTGACCGGCGGCGTCAGGGGTGCTGGTCCGCGCGCGGTTACCCGGCCGGATCCGGCGCGCTAACCTTGCTAGACCGATCTTGGCTGGAACAGCGTGCCGTGCGGGTCGATCACCTCGCGAATCAAACGCACCTCCTCCGCGGTCGGCTGCGGGGTTGGCCGGGGCTGGCCTTCAATAACCGGCTCGAACCCCATATTGTCCAGCACCTGCTCCAGGGTAAATCCGGGATGTATTGTGCGCAGACGCATCTTTTTCGACAACGGATGGAAATCGAAAATGGCTTTGTCGGTTACGCACAGGCTGGGGCCAGGGCCGGGCAGGCCGAGCGCTCCGCGGCTGTCGCCGCCGTCGAGGTAGCCGACGCTGGTGATAAAATCCACCTTCGGCACAAATCCGCGCCGGGACAGATCGGTAACGATAATCGGCCGTTGGATAAAGGCCAGGTGCTCGGTTTGCGCCAGGCAGCCCACCAGCCGGGTTTTCGGCGGGCTGCCGCCGCCAAGGGCGGTAATATTCAGGTTGCCGTACCGATCAACCTGCGGCGCGGACTCAAAGGACACATCAAACCGGCCGCGGGTGACCATATCGATTTTATAGCCCACGTCGGCGGGGGACGCGGCGGCCGGCCAGCGGGTATAGGCGTCCTGCAGCAACGCGTCGGGAATGGCGTCAAGGGACGGGGTCAGCAGGTTGCCCCAGTAGATGGAGAAGCCGGGCGCATGCTTGATCTGCGCCAGGCGCGCGGCGGCGATGGGGATGCCCACCGCCAGGGTAAAGGCGCGGGCGGCGGTGCCCAGGCCGACAAAACCCAGCTCATCATCGCGCAGCTCGCGGGCGATGGCGGTTATCATCAGTTCTTCCGTGGTGTAATCATCTGCGGTCATAAGCTTACATCTCCCTGGCGACGTCAAAGGCGCTAAGCGCGGTGGAGGAACCGAATTTGTCCAGGTAGCCGACGCGATCGCGGGTATCGAGAATATACTCGCGCAGATAGCGCGCCGGGCCGCCGGGCTGTTTTGCCGCCGCCAGCCAGGCTTTCAGCGCCGCCTCGTCCTCGTTGTAAAACCCATCGGTGGCGGTGGGATGCGCGCCGTAAGGCGTTTCGATCACCGCCTCCACCAGGGTGTGCGGAATGTAGGTCAGCGCCGGGCGCCGGCATATTTCCGCATGGGGCACGATTTTCTCCACGGTAACGATCAGGCGTTTGGACGCCGAGGCCATCATTTGGTCGATATCGTCGCTGTCGCGCACCACCGGCCACTGCACGTTGCCGTATTCATCGGCCACATAGCCGTGCAACAGGGTAAAGTCCGTTTCCGCCGCTTTCAGCGCCAGATAGGTGTCGCCGCTGAACGGACAGGTAATGGGTTTGATTTCCTCCGGGCTGCTGTCGCGCATGCCGGTGCCCAGCAGGGCTTTCGACGGCAGGAAGCTCAGCCCCATGCCCGCCGCGCGAAAGCGGGCGACAAAAGCGGACTCGGAATAATCATGGGTTTCGATCGTGCCGTCCTGCACCGCGCGGCGGAAATTGGGC
The DNA here is from genome assembly GCF_036398755.1 of Acerihabitans sp. Taxonomy (NCBI): domain Bacteria; kingdom Pseudomonadati; phylum Pseudomonadota; class Gammaproteobacteria; order Enterobacterales; family Pectobacteriaceae; genus Acerihabitans; species Acerihabitans sp. The sequence continues at coordinate 41,973 of NZ_DASWOM010000016.1, forward strand.
GCCAGCCCATGGCGGAAAAACCCGGCGTAAATGCCCTCCCAGCGCCTGATGGCGCCGGCGGCGGCGAGCATATCGGTGGCGAGGGTGGTTGCCCAGGTCAGCAGATGCAGTCCGGTAATGTCCTGGCGGATAAGCTCGTGCACTAACGCCATCGGCTGGCGGCGCAGCAGCGAACCGCCCAGGGCGATGGCGGCCCCCGACGGGATACGGGATACCGCGTCGGGCAGCGTGGTCAGTTTTGATTTCATGGTGTTCCTCTTGTGTCGTGGTTATGCCGTGGGAAATTCGTTTCCCGATCCATGGGGGAGCAGCACATGATGGGGATCGACGCGGCGGCGCAAAATGGCGAGCTCCTCGCGACTGGGCAGCGCGGTGACCGGCGCGTCTTCCAGGGTCACGGGGAAACCGGTGCTGCGCCGCACATCGTCCGGGTCGATGCCGGGATGGATACTGGCGACCCGCGCCTGGCCGGTTGCGCCGTCAAAGGCGAAAATGCATTTTGGCGTCACGATCCATTCCGGGCCGCCGTGGCTCAGGCCCAGGGCCTTGCGTCCGTCGCGCCCGCCCGGATAGCCGACGCCGGATACATAGTCCACCTGCGCAACAACACTGCGCGCCTGGTGATGGGGCATCATCAGATATTCACGGCCGAAGCAGGTCATATGCTCCGGCAGCAGGATCGAGCCGACCAGCCGTACGTCGGGATGGCGATAGTCGCCGATACAGGTGCTGTTGATATTGCCCTGCCGGTCTACCTGCACGCCGGAGCCAAAACCAAAATCCACATCGCCGCGCCGCACGGCGTAATGGCCGGGGTAGCTTTGCATTTGCGCCTCGCAGGGCACATCCTGCAAAGCGCTGTCGAATTCCGCCGTGGGCAGCGCCCTGAGGGCGGAAAAATCGGGATTGATACACCAGCCGGCCAGCAGGATGGTTAAATTGGGGGCGTGGGTATGACGGGCAAATTCCATGGCGGCCAAGGGAATGCCGGTTATATACAGGGCGGCCGCGCCGCCGGTCGCAAGACCGGTAAAGCCGACCTCGCCGTCGCGAAAACGCTTGGCAAGGGTGATGGTGATGATTTCCTCAAGCGTACAAACGTTATTGTTCATGCCGGCAGCTCCGTATTGCGCAAGGCCAGCAGCCGCGTCAGCCCGACGCGTTCCAGCCAGTCCATCGGCGTCAGCGCCCGGGTATCGGCCAGCCAGGCGGCGAATTGCCCGGGCGTCGCGCTGGCCGCCACGTATTCGTCAAAAGCCGCGTCGTCGCAGTCGTAAATCCCGGGCAGCGAGGTAGGGTGCGCGCCGAAGGGCGCTTCAACGATATGTGTGGTGCGAAAGGCCGGGATTTCCACCAAATGCGGCTGTTTTTGCAGCTCCCGCGGGGTAACGATTTTTTCCACGCTGACGATAACCGTATCGCAGGCGCGGGTTAATGTGATATCCACGCTTTGCGGCAACATCTTGCGCCGGTGAAACGCCACGTTGCCGTATTCATCGCCAATCGGCGCATGCACCATTACCACATCCGGCCGGGCGGGCGGCACCGCCCAGAGCCGGGCCGCCGTAACGGGGCAGGTGAAGGGCACGATATCCGCATTGTATTTCGCCACGCCGCTGCCGCCGAGAAAGGTGCAGGGCCAGAAAGGCAAGCCTTCCTGCGAGGCGCGAAAACGGTCCCAGGCCAGCAGTTCGGGATAATCCACCACCTCAAGCCGGCCGGCTTCCACCGCCCGGCGGAAATTCCTCGCCAGACCGAATTTTTCCAGCCCGACATAAGACGTCTCGATGCGCGCCACGGCGCCGGCGCCGATCAGCCAATCGGCCTCAATGGCGTTAACGATGCCGACAATGGTCAGGCCGCGCCGTTGCTGGCGGACCAGCTCGCGCATCAGGGCCATGGGCCGCTGGTAGATGGCGAATCCTCCCAGGGCAATGCGCTGCCCATCCCGCACGGTTCGCACCGCGGTTTCAAGCGTGGTCAGTTTGGTCGTGCGGCTCATTATTCCCCCTGGGCCCTGCGCGTTTAGCGTTGGTTCATCGGCAATCCGCATTGCGGCGGCTCTCGATATGAGATCGATCTCATACGCAGGGCAAAAAATCACCCGTATGGGCGGGTGAAAGATCGATCTGCCGTTAATACAGTGCTATAAAGCACTGGGTAAGGGCAACGATCGCCCTGTTTATAAATTATCGGGCTTTACGCGCGGCGGCTGTGAGATCGATCCCAGTTTTAACATCGTTAACCATTGTATAACCCAATGCGTAACATCATCTGGGCGGCGGGAAGAGGGAGAAATGAATACAGAAAATAAAACGTCGGCGGCCAAGCGCCCGACGCTGCTGGATATTGCCCGTGAATGCGGCCTGTCGCGCGCGACGGTGGCCCGCGCATTGTCCGGCACCGGCTATGTCAACGCGCAGCGCCGGCAGCTTATCCAGGACACCGCGGCGCGCCTGGGATACCGTACCTCGGCCATTGCGCGCGCGCTGCGCACACATAAATCCGCCACTATCGGCGTACTGATTGCCGATATCACCAATCCCATTTTTCCCGAGATCGTGAAGGGCATCGACGAAGCGGTATCCCTGGACAACTACAGCCTTTTTCTGTGCAACACCGATGAGGACGGCCATAAGCAACGGGCGTTGATTCGTTCCCTGCTGGACCGCCAGGTGGACGGGCTACTCCTGATCTCGCAAACCCTCGATGAGGAAACGCTCGATCTTCTGCAGGCTGGCCCGCCCTGCGTCTTTGTCAATCGCCGGCCCGACTCGCTGTTCGGCGATTATCTCGGCCCCGATAACGCCATGGGGGTGACGCAATTGCTGGAACATCTGTACCAACGGGGTCATCGCCGCATTGCCTATGTGGCCGGGCCGGCGGCATCCTCCACCGCCCGGGAGCGGCGGGCCTGTTTTATCAGGGAAATGGCGCGCCTCGGCTGCCCGGTGCCGGATGAATATATTATCGACGGGTCCTATCAGGGCGAAAGCGGACGCGCCGCCGCCGCGGCTTTATTGCAAAACCGCCCCCGGCCCACCGCCATTCTGGCGTCCAATGATTTTGTCGCCCTGGAGATTATCGCCTATTTACATGAGCGGGGTTTACGGGTGCCGGACGATATCTCGGTGACCGGCTTTGACGACGCGTTCAAGCAGGGCGCCGCCAGCCGGTATCCGCTACGCGCGCAGTACCTGACCACCATCGATCAGCCTAAACGGGAGCTGGGCCGCCAGGCGGGCAATGCCTTGCTTAAACGCATGGTCCAACCGGGGGCGCCGTCAGCCATCACCATCCTGCCGACCCTGTTAATTCTCGGGGAGAGCACGGCGCCGGCAAAACCCTGACGGGGCCGCCGCGCCGGCGGGCAACCGCGGGCATCAATCCTGCGCCGTTTGATAATGCGCCAGCCAGGTTTCCAGTTGTTCCGCCGTCAGCGGGCGCGAGTGATAATAACCCTGTACCTCATCACAGCCCAGTTCGCGCAGCGCGGTAAATGTCGCCACGTCCTCGACCCCTTCCGCCAGCACGGTATAGTCCAGCGCCTTGATCATGGCTATCACATGGCTGACGATAATATGGCTGGCCTTGTCGGTGGTCAGGCTATTTATAATGGAGCGATCGAGTTTAATAATGTCCATGGGCATTTTACGCAGATAACTGATGTTGCTGTAGCCGGTGCCAAAGTCATCCAGCGAAATGGTAAAGCCCCGTTGTTTAAGCATTTCCAGGCCTTGAAGCGCCTCGGCGTTTTCCAGAACCCTTTCCGTTTCCAGGCACTCGATGCCCAACAGCGCGGGCAGAAGGCCATACGCCGTCATTTTTTCCAGCAAGGTATCGGCAAAAAGCGGCCGGGATAAATCGCTGACGCTGACGTTGACCGAGACCGGCAAATGTATGCCTTTCGCCGACCAGGCCTTGATCTGGTCCAGGGCCGCGTTGATAACCCAGTCGGTCAGGGCGGCCATCAGGGTGGTTTTGGCCAGCAGCGGAATAAAGCGGTCGGGCGTGATATTGCCCAGCTCCGGATGCTGCCAGCGAATAAGGGCTTCAAGCCCGGTCACCCGCCCGTCCCGCAAGGCGATTTTGGGCTGGAACACCAGATACAGGCCGGATTTGCCATGCAGATAGGGATAAAAATCATTGAGCAACCGGAAATCCTGTTTTTCACGGGCATCGGCGGCGGCCTCGTAGGCCATGACCCGTTTCTTCTGGCCGATGGCGTCATGCAGGGCGCTTACCGCCCGGCGCAGGATTTCAGTGGGATCGAGCTCACCCGGCGTAAAACTCACCAATCCCGCGGTAATATGCAGATCTATGTTGATTTGCGTGCTGATATGGGCGCTTAACCCGGCCAGACGCTCGGTGATTATGGCCGGTGATAAGGGGCCGGCATCCTCCATAATCACCGCGTACCGGCCGGTGGCGACGTTATAAAGCGTATCATGCCATTCCAGCTTGAGCCTGAGCAGGGTGGCCATATCCCTGAGCATGTCCTCAACCACCGTCATACCCAGGGAGCGGGCAATCTCATAGGCAAAAGGCATGTCGATGCAGTCAAACAGCATCAGGCGATAACGCCCCGTGGCGCCGGGCGCGCTCAGCAGGCGCAGATCGTTCATCAACCGCTGGCGGTTGGGCAACAGGGTCACCGCGTCGATATAGCCGATGTTATGCCAGGCTTCCAGGAACGCCGAAACCAGCCCGGCCAAAATACGAAAGGTCGCTGTCTGTTCGTCAGTAAAACCATGGGGCGCGGTATCGATAAGGCACAGGGTGCCGATAATCACGCCATCGCGCGACCGCAGCGGCGCTCCGGCGTAAAAGCGGATATAAGGCTCGCCATGGACAAACGGATTTTCGCGAAACCGGGGATCCAGGCGCATGTCATGACAGACCACTATGTCGTTGGCCGCAACGGTTAACAGGCAAAAGGCATCCTGCCGCCGGGTTTCCCTGACCACGACCGGCAGCGCGTAGGGCGCTTTCAAATACTGTTTTTCACCGTCAAGGATGGAAATAAAGCTGGTGCCGATGCCCAATGTTTTGCCGGTCAGTTGGGTCATCTTGGCCAGGATTTCATCGCGATCATGCTCATCCGCTTTTAGCAGTTCAATCGCCGCCAATCGTTTTTTTTCGTCATGACTCAGATTTGTCAGCATGATAGGACTCTTTCTGGGCAATCCCCACGGGAAGCCGGTTTAACATCTAACGCCTACGGCGGCAGTGGATTGCCGGAGTGCTCTTTACCATAGCATTTCATCGGGAGACATGCTCGCGCCGCGGCGGATGATCCCCGGTAGCAGGGGGATACGTGATTGATGCCGGTATCAGAAGGGGTTGCCGGATTAAAGCAGGTTTAAAAAAGAGATATTACGGGTGATATCGCTATGCAAGGGTAAATATAAGGATTGCTGGTTTTTTTCAAAGGAATAAAAACCATATTTTATATAGAAGGATTTGGCCGAGGCGTTTTTTACCCGCGCGTTAATAGCCCACACGCCGATGGCCGAACGCTGCGTGTTATATATGGCGTCGACGATAAGCGAGCCGCCCAGCCCTTTGCCCTGATAACGCAAATCCACCGCCAGACGACCCAGCAGGGCGGTGGGCACCGTCGGATAGCGCGGCAGTTTTTGCGAAGCGGAGGCCGTCAGGGCGTTGATATTCACCGCATAGGATGAGAGCGTGTAAAATCCCAGCACGTTATTATCATTATCCGCCGCCGCATAGCATTGGGTAAAACGTTCGCGGATGTCCTGACCGGCATATTCCGCCAGATAATGGTTCAGGCAGGGGACGCCGCAATCGAATTGCGCTTTATTATGCCGTGCCGAGAGCAGCGTAAAGCTCAGCCCGCGAAGTGTCTTCATTTTCCCCCAAGTTCCCTGCGCCGGCTCATGGCGCGCAGCAGGCCGGCCGGCGTCTTGCGATCCTCCAGTAATGTCTCGGCAAACCGTAGCTGATCTTCCACCGCTAATTGCAGGACCGCCGCTTCCTCTATTGCCCGTTTTGCGGCGCCATGGGTCGCGGTAATGATGAAGTCGGTGATGGTGATCCCCTGCAGATCGGCGGCATGCCTTATTAACGCGTGAAGCTCCAGCGGGATACGGGCTTCGAGCCTGGCGGTTGTTGCCATGATCACCCCTCTTGTTCAGAATCCGGCAATGTGCCGTACGCTAAGTTTATCTGAATTATATCTCTATTTATAATAACTGTTAGAGATATAAATTACTCGCTGCTTATATGATTTAATAAATAAAAAGAGTTGCAAAATATTTTTCCAATTAAACATCTTAATCATTTTTTATTAAAAATCGGGGATAGGCGATAAGCAACGTTGCTATATTCCCCGGCGCGTCAGGATTAAAATAAGCTTTAAATGCTATTTTTGCGAAAATATAGCAATTATGAAGGATTAATCATTAACTGATTTCACGAAAAGGCCCGGGCCATTCGGCAGACGATGAAATACGGATTGGCCATACCGCCTGGCGATGGGATTTTTCACGGAACATGACATTATCGCCCTTTCCTGAGCGGGTTCCCGCATAGGCGTAACGTATTCGCACAAAATTTCACAGCGGGCTGTGAACGGATATTTTTGCCTTATTTAACTAAAAATGTTATTTAACAAGTTGTTAAGCGATAAAAAGCCGGTGGCGCAATTTTAAGGTTTGTGATAACTATCATCTCAATGTGAAGCACAAAACTTAACAATAGACGCTATTCAAAACGCTTTACAGGAGTGGTTGAGATGTCTATCCAACTTGGCGTCATTACTGATGATTTTACCGGCGCCAGCGACATCGCGAGTTTTATGTCGGACAACGGCTGGCGAGTCGTGCAGTTTATCGGCGAACCGTCCCCGGACGCGGTTTGCCCGCGGGATGCGGATGCGGTAGTCATCTCACTGAAAAGCCGCTCGGCGGCCGTGGACGTGGCGGTGCGGCAATCATTGAACTGCCTGCGCTGGCTGCGGGAAACCGCCGCGGCCCGGCAGATTTATTTCAAATACTGTTCCACCTTCGATTCGACGCCGCGCGGCAATATCGGCCAGGTGAGCGATGCCCTGATGTCGGCCCTCGAAGTCCGGCAACTGGTTCACTGCCCGGCGTTACCGCAAAACCTGCGCACCGTTATCCATGGACACCTGTTTGTCAACGGCGTGTTGCTTAACCAATCGGGGATGGAAAACCATCCCATCAACCCGATGCGCGACGCCAATCTGATCCGCGTGTTGTCGCCGCAGATCCGCGGCGCGGCCGGGTCGCTTGACCTGGCGGTGATACAACAAGGCGCGGCGGCGATTGAGCGGCAACTGGCCGCGCTGGCAACGCGGGGTATCGATCACGTTATTGCCGATACCCTGACGGCCGATGACCTGGATATCCTTGCCGGGGCGTTGACGGACAGTCCCTTGCTCGCCGGCGGCTCGGGCCTGGCCGGTGCCCTGGCGAAACGGTTGCCGACGATCCAAAAACACGCCACGCCGGCGTTTTCTGTTCCGGCGCGCCAACCGGCGGTGGTGCTTGCCGGCAGTTGTTCGGTGATGACCAATCAACAAGTGGCGCATTATCGCCAACGCGCCGCGCACTTTATGCTGGACGTGGCGTTATGCATCCAGGCGCACGAGTCCTATATCACCCAGGTGGCGGACTGGGTGGAACAACATCTGGCGGACGGGCTTGCCCCATTGGTGTACGCCACCCAGCCGCCGGAGGTTATCGCGCAAATCCAGCGCCAGTATGGCGAACAGCGGGCGAGCGCGGCGGTAGAGGACGCATTTGCCCGCCTGACCACGCAGTTGCTGGCGCGCGGCGTGACTATTTTTATCGTGGCGGGCGGGGAAACCTCCGGCACGGTGGTAAAACAGCTGGGCGTCAGCCAATTGGAGATAGGCCGTTCCATCGCCCCCGGGGTGCCCTGGGTGCGGGATAAGGAACGCGGCCTGGCGATGGCGCTTAAATCCGGCAATTTCGGCACGGAAGACTTCTTCATGTCGGCACAGGAGTATGCGGAGTGACTATGATTTCATCTTCAGAACAACAGTTGCGCGACGATATGGTGAGGTACGCGCGATCATTGTTCCAGCGCGGCCTGAGCAGCGGCGGTTCGGGTAATATCAGCGCGAAGCTGCCCGACGGCGGGTTCCTGGTCACGCCCACCAATTCCTGCCTTGGCGAGCTTGACGGCCGCACCCTGAGCAAACTGGACGCCGGGGGTTTACACGTCAGTGGGGACAAGCCTTCCAAAGAGGTGCCGATGCATCTGGCAATGTACCGCGCGCGGCCGCGGTGCGGCGCCGTGGTACATCTGCATTCGCCCTATTTAACCGCGCTGTCGTGCCTGGCGGATATCCCGCCGCAAAACTGTTTGCCGCCCGTTACACCCTATTATGTCATGCGCATCGGCCGGCTTCCCCTGCTGCCCTATATGAAACCCGGCGATCCGGCCATCGCCGTCGCCCTGGCCGAAATCGCCCTGGACCACAACGCCGCGCTGCTGGCGAACCATGGCCCGGTGGTCAGCGGCACCACGTTGCGCGAGGCGGTGTTTAACGCCGAGGAGCTGGAGGATACGGCGCGGCTTTATTTCCTGCTGAAACCCTATGGCTACACCCAGCTGGCGCCGCAGGATATCAGCGCGTTGCAGCAAGCGTACCGCAACAACATAGGATGACCACCATGATCCCGGAACAACGTCGTGATTTTATCTATCGCTATGTCCATGAGCATACCCTGGCGTCGTTCAAGGACCTGGCCGAATTGATGAATGTGTCGCATATGACCGTCCGCCGCGATATCCAGATGCTGGAGGCGGAAGGCAAAGTGGTGTCCATCAACGGCGGAGTAAAGCTGAACAATATGCTGAAGCTGGAGTTGGCCTATAGCGAAAAGTCCTCCCTGCGCCATGAGATCAAACAGCAAATCGGCAAGCTGGCGGCGATGCTGGTCGAGCCTGGGCAAACGCTCTATCTCGACGCCGGCACCACGCTGTTTGAAGTGGCCAGGGCCATTGCCGCCAGCAACTGTTTTAACCTGACGGTGGTGACCAATGATTTCACCATCAGCAGCTATCTGATGGATATGCCGCATATCAGCCTTTACCACACCGGGGGACTGGTGGACCGGCGCAACCGCTCCTGCCTGGGCAACAGCGCCGCCAACTTTTTCAATGCGATTAATATCGATGTGGCGTTCCTGAGCAGCAGCTCCTGGGATGCGGAACGGGGCATGTCGACGCCCAGCGAAGGCAAGGCCATGGTTAAAGCCGCCGTGCTGCGCGCGTCCCGACGCACTGTCCTGGCGTCCGACAGCAGTAAATACGGTAAGTACGGCATGTTCCATATCTGCAATCTACAGCAGCTGACCGACATTATTTCCGATGCTGAATTACCCGAGGCGGCGCAACAGCAGATTGAACAAGCCGGCGTTAAGCTGCATTTAGTGGATCCGGAGGTCAAGCACTATGCTCAAGTTCGCGGCTAACCTGACCTGGTTATTCAACGAGGCGCCTTTTATCGAACGTTTTGCGCTGGCCGCCCGCGCGGGTTTCAACGGCGTGGAGTGCCTGTTTCCTTATCAGGAACCGCTCGGCGGTATCGCCGACGCGCGGCGACAAAACGGCCTGGAGATGGTGCTGATCAATGCCCCGGCCGGCGACTGGGCGCGGGGGGAACGCGGGCTGGCGTCCCTGCCGGGCCGGGACGAAGAGTTCAGGCAAAGCCTGCATCTGGCGCGGGAGTATGCCCGCGCGCTGGGCTGCCGTCAGGTGCATGTCATGGCGGGCAATCGGGATGAAAGCATCAGTTTCGAGCGGCAATATATTCTGCTGAAAGACAGGATGAGCTACGCGGCGGACTTCTTTTTACCCGACAACATCCGCGTGCTGGTGGAGCCGCTGAACGGCGGGGATATGCCGGGTTATTTTATCCCGTCATTTTACCTGGCGGATAAATTAATCATGGATTGCAATAAGCAGAATATTTACCTGCAGTTTGATATTTACCATTGCCAGAAAATACAGGGGAACCTGAGCGCCGCCCTGCAACATTATCGGGCGTTAATTTCCCATATCCAGATAGCATCGGTACCCCAGCGCCAGGAACCCGATAGCGGCGAATTGCATTTGCCCTGGATTTTAAAACAGCTGGAACAGCAGGATTACCAGGGCTGGATAGGCTGCGAATATCGGCCGGCCACGGAAACCCATGCCGGGCTGGGCTGGTTGGAAAATTATAAACAATGACGTCTCCATCAGGGAATTCCTACACCATCATTTATCTCAGGAAATAAAATATGTCTAATCAAGTCATTATTTCCCTTGCTCCGGTCGCGGCGGATTCAACCCGTGTGGAGCCGGCTGAAGTCGCGCAGGATATTCTGTCCTGTGTGGAATACGGCGCGTCGATCGTGCATCTCCATGTGCGCGATCGCCAGGGTAAGCTCACCCCGGATGTCCGTGATTTCGAAGCAACCATCGCGCCTGTGCTTGCGCAAACCGATCTGATTATCCAGGCGTCGACCGGCGGCATTTCCGCCATGGATATCCAGCAGCGCTGCGCGCCGCTGCACTGTCGTGGCATCGGCATGGCTTCGCTGAACGTGGGTTCGGTCAACCTGGGCGACCATGTCTATTATAATCCCACCCCGGATGTGGAATATTGCTCCCGCCTTATCGTGGAGAAAAATATCATTCCGGAATTCGAAGTGTTTGAACTCGGCATGATTAATAATATCCTGCTGCTACAGGAAAAAATAAACTTCAAACGCCCCCTGCTGTTCAATATTGTCCTGGGCCATCGGGGATCCACTCCGGCCACCGTGGATGCCCTGATCGCCATGCGGCAATTTATTCCCCGCGACGCGTTATGGGCCATTACCCACTTCGGCCGGCGTGATTTTTCGCTGATTGCCGCGGCGGTCGGTATGGGAGCCTGCGAAGTGCGTATCGGTTTTGAAGACAGCCGCTATATTAACGCCACCGACATTGTAACCAGCAACGCGCCTTTGGTGAAAAAACTGGCCGATATTATTACCGGCATGGATAAAACAGTGGCCACGCCACAACAAGCCAGGCAATTACTGAATATCAACGAACAGTAATTATTAATTTAACCTTTCTTCTTACCCTATTATTAACGTGCCGCATTCCTTTTGCGGCAAGTGAGGTCTTACATGGCTATCAGCACGTCTGTCTATAAAGCCGGATTAGTCGTTTCAGCATTGGGCGTATTGCTGTCCATTGCTGGGCTTGTCACGCAATCCAGCGGATTATGGCATCCGGGATTGGTGATATTTATTACCGGCGCCGCCGTCGGCGCGGGTTACTGGCCGGGATTGCGCAGCTATCAGTTTACCCTGTGGATTATTGCCGGCTTTGTCGCGGCGATGATTTACTCAAAAGATCTGATCATCTGGGGTGGTTTTAATATTACCCATAAGTGGATCGTGTTCCTGGTTATCCAGGCGACGATGTTCAGCATGGGCACCAAGCTCACCATTAAGGATTTTGCCGATGTGGCGAAAATGCCCTGGGCGGTGTTTGTCGGCACGTTCTGCCATTTTTTAATCATGCCGCTGCTCGGGTATTCCCTGACGCTGCTGTTTCATTTCCCGCCGGAAGTGGCGGTGGGCATCATCCTTATCGGCTCCTGTTCCAGCGGCCTGTCGTCCACGGTGATGGTCTATATCGCCAATGCCAACCTGGCGCTGGCCATCTCGGTAACCGCCGTGTCGACCCTGGTCGCAACCGTAATGACGCCGCTGTGGGTTAACCTGCTGGCCGGTTCGCTGATAGAAGTGCACCTGATGTCGATGGTGATGGATGTTATCAAGATTGTGATGATCCCCATCGGCGCCGCCATTTTGCACGACTACCTGAAAACCTATGCCGGCGCGCGCGCCACCCGGGTGGTGCGGTTCATTGCCGGCCTGTGCGCGTTGTGGCTGCTGTATATGGTATTCGGCGGCTGGGATCGGCAGTTCGAGGCGGCGTCCGCCGACGCGCAGATGCTGGCGGTGGTGGCCAACTTCTTTGCCGGCGCCATTATCTGGAGTCTGTTCTACAACTGGCTGACCACCAAATCCGATAAGGTCAAACAGGTGATGCCGAAGGTTTCCATGATGGGCATTATCTTTTTCACCACCACCGCCGCCGCCGCCGGCCGCGACAATCTGGTGCAGGTTGGCGTGCTGCTGTGCGTGGCGATGCTTATCCATAACTGCGGCGGGTTCCTTATCGGTTACACCATGAGCCGCTGGGTGTTCCGCCTGGATGTGGAATCCTCGCGCACCATCGCCTTTGAAGTGGGCTTACAGAACGGCGGCATGGCCTCCGGCCTGGCGGCCGCCATGGGCAAACTGGCGACGGTCGGCCTGGCGTCGGCGGTAATGACGCCGCTTGGCAACGTCACCGGCTCGCTGCTGGCGAATTACTGGCGCAAACAAGATCAGAACCGGCAACGGGCGCGGGCCACCGTGGCGCCACAGTCCGCTTCCGTCACCGAATCCCACTCATAAGGACATTGTATGTTGACTCATCTTACCTCGGCCATCGCGTCATCCGCCGTCGACCATGCGCTGACGCTGGCGAAAACCGACTACCAGAACCGCCCGCTCAGCGTGGCGGTATGCGACCCGCAGGGATTTTTACTGGCCTTCGCCCGCATGGACGGCGCCAAGCTCATGACCATAGAGCTGACGCAGCGCAAAGCCTACACCAGCAGCCGCCTGGGTTCGGCCACCGACGCTTTTTTGCAGCGCCTGCAAACCGAACGGCTGGATATCGGCTATTTCGGCGACGATCGCTTTACCGCGCTGCCCGGCGGCATACCCTTGTTTGACGCCGGCAAACGCTGCCTCGGCGCCGTGGCGGTGGGCGGCTTATCGGCGGCGGAAGACCATGAGGCGGCGCTAAAGGTTGCCCAGTGGGTACATGAGCTGGCGCAATAATCCGCGTTTACCTGATTACGTAAAGGATAACACCATGAAAAAAATTGCCCTATTCCATACCAGCGCCGCGACGCTTGGCATGATGCAGACCCTGCTGGCCGATCATATGCCGCAGGCCGAGGTGATGCATATTGTTGAAGACTCGATGATAAAACAGGTGATGAAGCACGGCGGCGTAAGCGCCGACATCAGCGCCCGCATCGCGGGTTATATCGCTAATGCCCAACTTGCGGGGTGCGAGATTTTCATGACCGCCTGCTCATCCATCGGCGGCGCGGTCGAACAATGCCAGTTTATGACCAGCATGCAACTGACGCGGATCGACACCGCCATGGTGGAGGAGGCCATCGCCCTGGGCGGGCGCATCGCCGTACTCGCCACCGTCGCCACCACCCTGGAGCCGACGCTGGACTTTGTGCGCCGCAAGGCCGCCGCGGCCGGTAAGGAACTGGAGATAATACCAAAACTGATGCCCGAGGCGTTCACCGCGCTGCTGGCCGGCGACAACGCCGCCCATGACCGCATCGTTGCCGCCGGCCTGCGCGATGCGCTGGCCAATAGCGATGTGGTGATGCTGGCGCAGGCCTCCATGGCGCGCGTGCTCCAGACGCTCTCGACGCCGCCGGCGATCCCGGTGCTCACGTCGCCGGAGCGCGGGGTGCTGTGGCTAAAACAGCTGGCGCAGGCGTAAGTTATAACCGGTCTTGATTTTTAGATGTGATCGGCGCCTGCAGCAAGGGCGCCGACCCTTTAAACGCCATGATTAATCGCCGCGCACCGAAACCTGGCTCAGATGCAGCATATTGGTATTCACGATGGCGATATTCACTTCAAACGGCGTGCCGTCTTCCAGATAAACCACTTCGTACAATTCCATCATGGCGTCATGAGGCTTTATATTCATCAGCTTCATCATCTCTTCATCCGTTGCGTTGAACGCATGGAAGTTTTGATCGCGTTTATACACCTTTTTACCGGTGATCCGCTCGATATATGAATATTTGGAATTCTCCAGCTCGCTGAATTCTATCGAATTAAACAGCGATACCGGGAAATGGATATATTCCAGTGACACCGGGATGTCGTCGAAGCTCATCAGCCGAAGTATTTTATATACCGAATCGCTATTTTTGATGCGCAACGCCTGGGCCATCGCCGCATCGGGCACGGTGACGATACTGGCGGAAATCACCTTTCGGCCGGCGCGATGCCCGCCTTTCTGCGCCTGGTAATCAAAAGGGGATAGCGCATGGAACCGTCCGGACTGGTTATTTTTACCGATTGAACCAATATAAATACCCGACCCCTTGATGCGATAAATCCTGCGCTGATCGATAAGGATCCTTGTCGCCTCGCGCACCGTGGCGCGGGTGAGGCACAATGCCTTGGCAATGGCGATTTCAGTGTCCAGCTTATCCCCGGGCTGCAGATCCTCTTCTTTGATTTTGGCGAGGATATAGTCGATAACCCCTTTCTGTTTTTCCGTAATATTGTCGGTCATCTCTAACTCTTCCGCCGCGTTATCGGTTGTGCGTATCAATGGCAATGTTTACGGGCCGGGAGACAAAAAATCACTTTCCGGCGCCTTGCTCGTGAAAATTGTGATCAAGTTAACAGCTTTACAGTAAAGCAATCCTGTCTGTTCATCTTTGCAAGCTTACCTCTTGTGTATAGTCACGTCCAGGTGCATCCTAAAGATGACTATACAAATTAAACATGTACATACTGCTATCAACAGGGGGAAGTCGTGGAAGAAAAGCAGTTGGCGAACGCCATCAGGTTTCTGAGTATCGATGCGGTGCAGAAGGCGAACTCAGGCCATCCCGGCGCCCCGCTGGGCATGGCGGATATGGCGACCGTGCTATGGCGCGAATTTTTAACACACAATCCGGCGGACCCGCAGTGGATCAACCGCGACCGGTTTGTGCTGTCCAACGGCCATAGCTCGATGCTGCTTTACGCTTTGCTCCATCTGACCGGCTATGACCTCAGCATTGAGGACCTGAAAAATTTCCGCCAACTGCATGCAAAAACCCCGGGGCATCCTGAATACGGCTACACCCCCGGCGTGGAAACCACCTCCGGGCCGCTGGGCCAGGGCATGGCAAACGCGGTGGGCATGGCCCTGGCGGAAAAGGCGCTGGCCGCGCGGTTTAACCGGGACGGCTTTGCGGTGGTGGATCATTTCACCTATGCGTTTCTGGGCGATGGTTGCCTGATGGAGGGCATTTCCCATGAGGCCTGCTCGCTTGCCGGCACCCTTAAACTCGGCAAACTTATCGCGTTATGGGATAACAACAATATCTCTATCGACGGCCATGTCGACGGCTGGTTCAGCGATGATACCCCGGCCCGTTTCCGCGCCTACGGCTGGCAGGTGATCGACAATATCGACGGGCATCATCCGCGCCAGGTGGCGGCGGCGCTGGAGCAGGCCAGAAACGAGCGGCAAAAACCCACGCTTATCTGCTGTAAAACCACCATCGGCTACGGTTCGCCCAATAAGGCCAACAGCCATGACAGCCATGGTTCGGCATTGGGCGAGGCGGAAGTGGCGCTGGTCAGGGAAAACCTGGGGTGGCCCTATGGCGCATTCGAGATCCCGCCCGATATCTACGCCCATTGGGACGCGCGTGAAAAAGGCGCCGCCGTTCAGGCCGAATGGCGGGATCTGTTTACGCGTTATGGCGAGAAATATCCCGAAGAAGCCGCCGGGTTATTACGGCGCAGCCAGAAAACCCTGCCGGCGGACTGGCGCGCCTTAAGCCAGGATTATATTCGCCGGTTACAGGATAGCCCGGCCAATCTGGCCACCCGCCAGGCCAGCCAGCAGGCGCTCAATCAGTTTATCCAATGGCTGCCGGAGCTGCTGGGCGGTTCGGCGGACCTCTCGCCTTCCAATTTAACCCGCCATAACCAGGCGCGCGATATCACGCCTGATGATGCCTCGGGCAATTATATCTCCTACGGGGTACGCGAATTCGGCATGTCCGCCATCATGAACGGCGTGGCGCTGCACGGCGGCTTTATCCCTTACGGCGGCACTTTCCTGATGTTTATGGAATACGCGCGCAACGCCGTGCGCATGGCCGCGTTAATGAGAATCCGCAGCATCTTTGTCTATACTCATGATTCCATTGGCTTGGGCGAGGACGGTCCGACGCATCAGCCGGTGGAACAGCTCGCCGCGCTGCGCCTGACGCCGAATATGGAAACCTGGCGCGGCTGCGATCGGGTGGAGGCCGCCGTGTCCTGGCAGCAGGCCATTGAACGCATCGACGGTCCCAGCGCGCTGGTATTTACCCGCCAACCGCTTGAGCAGCAGCCCAGGAACGCGCAACAGTTGGCGGATATCGCCCGCGGCGGCTACGTGCTGCGTGATTGCGGCGGCATTCCCGAACTTATCATTATCTCCAGCGGGTCGGAGATCGAGCTGGCCGTCCATGCCGCTCGGGAACTCACCCAGGCGGGCAAACGGGTACGCGTGGTATCCCTGCCCTGCGTGGAACGTTTCGAAAAACAGGACGCGGCCTGGCGCGAGAGCGTGCTGCCCATCGCGGTGCGCAAGCGCCTGGTGATTGAAGCCAGTATCGCCGGGTTTTGGCAAGGGTATGCGGGGCTGGACGGCAAGGTGCTCGGCATGGACAGCTTCGGCGAATCGGCGCCGGCGGCGGTACTGTTCGCCCATTTCGGCTTCACCCAGGATAACGCCCTGGCGGCCGCCCGCGCCGTGCTGGCCGATTAAGGCCCCACGCGCCCGCCGTTTCCGGCAAGGCAGAGGGTGCTAACGGCATCCAATTTCCATCAATTGAACAGGTTGAATATGGCAGCTTTATCCACATGGTTAAATGAAGATCGCATTCAGTATGTCAACGCCGTCGGCGACTGGCGTGAAGCCATCGCAAGGGTGGCTCGGCCGTTATTGGCGGATGGCACCATTACCGCCGACTACGTGGAAAACATCATCAGGCAAAAAGAGGCCATCGGCCCCTATTTTGTTATCGCCCCGCGCATCGCCATGCCGCATGCGCGTCCAGAGGAAGGCGCCCATAAGCTGGGTTTGTCGATCCTGAAGCTGCGCCACGGCGTGGAGTTTGGCGCGCGGGAAAACGATCCGGTTGATTTTGTGGTGATGTTTGCCGCGCCCGACGGTAACAGCCATGTGGAGCTGATAGCCCAATTGGCGGAATTTTTATCGGACGACGCGCTGATGGACACCGTATTTAACGCGCAGGATCGGACGGAATTAATCAACATCGTGAACAGCGTTAACTGAGTATCGACACTTAATCTCTATGACCAACGAGGTGATGCATGAAAATTATGGCGGTGTGCGGCGCGGGCTTAGGCAGCAGTTTTATGATGGAAATGAATATCAAGAAGGTCTTGAAAAAGCTGAACATTTCCGCGGACGTTGAGCATTCGGATCTGGGTTCGGTCACACCGGACGCGGCCGACGTGTTTGTTATGGGTCGGGATATCGCCTATAGCGCCAACCTACCTGAAAACAAGCTTATTATTGTTAACAGCATCATCGACATCAAAGAGCTGGAAACAAAAATAAACGAATTTTTTCAGAATAAATAACAGGTTATAAATCTTACCGCTGAGGTTGTTATGTTTATACAAAACCTTTTACAGGTAGTCGTCGACGTGCTCAAGGTGCCGTCTATCTTAGTAGGACTGGTGGCGCTGTTCGGCCTGGTCGCTCAGAAAAAACCTTTCCCCGACGTTATCAAGGGCACGGTAAAAACAATCCTGGGGTTTTTGGTGCTGGCCGGCGGGGCATCGGTTCTGGTCGGTTCGCTGGCGCCGCTGGGGGATATCTTTAAACAGGCTTTTGATGTTCAGGGCATTATTCCTAATAATGAAGCCATCGTTTCCATCGCCCTGGAAAAATATGGCGCCTCGACCACGCTTATCATGGCCTTCGGCATGGTGGCCAATATCATCGTCGCGCGCTTTACCCGCCTGAAATATATTTATCTTTCCGGCCATGTCACCTTCTATATGGCTTGTATGGTGGCGATTATACTGTCGGTGGCCGGTTTTTCGGGGGTGCAGCTGATTTATACCGGCTCCCTGACATTAGGCCTGCTGATGGCGAGTTTCCCGGCGATGGCCCAGCCGTATATGCGAAAAATAATCGGCCACGACGAGGTGGCCCTGGCGCATACCGGCACTATCGGTTATGTGCTATCCGGCTGGATAGGCTCGGTGGTGGGCAAGGGATCCAAATCCACCGAAGAGATGAACATGCCGAAAAACCTGAGTTTTTTGCGCGACAGCACCATCTCTATTTCCATCACCATGATGATCATTTACCTGGTCTTGTCGATTTCGGCCGGTAAAGAGTATGTGGAAAGCAATTTCAGCCATGGCCAAAACTACCTGGTTTACTCCTTTGTCCAGGCGATAACCTTTGCCGCCGGCGTTTTTATCATCCTGCAAGGCGTGCGCCTGATATTAGCGGAAATCGTTCCCGCCTTTACCGGCTTTTCGGAAAAGCTGGTGCCTAACGCCCGCCCGGCGCTGGACTGCCCGATTGTGTATCCTTATGCGCCCAACGCCGTCCTGCTTGGCTTTATTTTCAGCTTTATCGGCGGCCTGGTGGGGCTGTTTTTCCTGGGCCAGCTACACTGGGTTCTTATCCTGCCGGGCGTGGTCCCGCACTTTTTCTGCGGCGCCACCGCCGGCGTGTTCGGCAATGCCACCGGCGGCAGGCGCGGCGCCATGGCGGGGGCCTTTGTCCATGGGATATTGATTACCTTCCTGCCGGTAGCCCTGCTACCGGTGCTCGGCGCCATGGGTCTGAGCAATACCACCTTTTCGGATACCGATTTTGGCGTGCTGGGGATTATCCTTGGCAACATGGCGCGCTTTATGGATAAAGGCACCATTACCATGGCGATATCGGGGGTGTTTGTGCTGCTGGTGATTTATAACTTTACCGCGAAAAAGAAGGTGGCGGTGGAGGAGAGCGAAGTGTGATCGATACATCGGACACAGTGAATAAGGGCCGGCGACGGCCCTTTTTTATTGATCATCTGCCTTGGATGACGTCTATTTCGCTTCTGATTTCATCGCTGCCGAACAACAAGGGCGCTGTACGAACTTATGTTAAAAGCCCCGTGATGCCCTGGCTCACTTTGCTTTTTATGCACAATGGGTATATTTTTTATTTATACAAAATATGTATAAAACACGTTTATACGATATTTGTATATTTCAAGAATATACTGTATATGTATAATGCGTCAGGCAGGGGGCACCTCAATGAAGGTTTACATTCAAAATCCGCACAGTTTAGGCCGCATGATCCGCGATACGCGTATCAAGAAAGGCTGGACACAGGCAGATCTTGGCCGGCAAGTCCATATGCTGCAAAAAGACATCTCGTTGCTGGAACATGACCCCGGCAGCGCCAAACTGTCGCGGCTGCTGGCGGTATGCGCCGCGCTGGAGCTGAAATTGATGGCCGAGGAAAGCATCGCTTCAAAGACCAGTGAGGACATGTGGTGATGGGCAGAAAAGCGCTGTACCAGCAGCTCTATTGTTCAATGAATGGCATCCCGGTAGGCGTGATTACCCGGCGACAGGGCAGGATGAGTTTCCAATATGTTGAAACCTGGCTAAACCACCGGCAAGGACGCCCGATTTCGCTTAGTATCCCTCTTGCGCGTGAGGAACAGCATACTGAGGCGGTACATGCCTATTTTGAGAACCTTCTCCCCGATAATGATAATATCAGAAAGAACATCGTCGACAGCCTGGGCGCGGCAAGTACCCATCCCTTTGACCTGCTGGAAATCATCGGTGCTGATTGTGTAGGTGCATTATCTATAACTTCTCAAAAGCTCCAGTACACCCACCCTGAAATCACGGTGAAAAAACTGGCAACGGAAGACGTGGCACAGGTGATCCGCCAATCCCGCATTACCAATATGTTAGGTATGGAAGAAGACGATGATTTCCGTATTTCACTGGCCGGGGCACAGGAAAAAACGGCGCTGACATGGTGGGATGGCCACTGGTGCAAGCCGTACGGCCAAACGCCGACTACGCATATTATTAAGCCTTCAATAAATATGCATAAACAAATGCAGCTAGATTTATCAAATAGCGTTGATAACGAATTCTTTTGCCTGCGGTTTTTGCAGCATATGGCTATCCCCGTCCCCCAAGTTTACATACAGTCATTCGAAGAACAGAGGGTCCTAGTGGTAACGCGCTTTGATCGCTTGTTAGCGCAGGGGAAAATTTTCCGATTGCCCCAAGAAGATATGTGCCAGGCCCTCGGAAAAAGCAGCGGTAGTAAGTATCAGGATAAGGGTGGCCCGGGGGTTAAAGATATAATGGAACTGCTACTCACTTCAGCGCGGCCAATGACGGATCGCGAAATTTTTATGAAATGTCAGTTACTATTTTGGCTATTAGCCGCTATCGATGGCCATGCCAAAAATTTCAGCTTATTTCTTAGACCTACAGGATATGAGTTAACACCCATTTACGATGTCATGTCAGCTTATCCTTACTTTGGGCAAGGGAATATTCAAAAAAAGAAGATAAAAATGGCGATGGCGGTCTATGGTACAAATACCCATTATCATTGGAACACTATTTATAAAAGGCACTGGCTCTCAACCGCCGAGAAAGTTGGATATGATAAAGGTTTGATGGAAAATATTATTGATGATGTGATAACTAATACCAACACAGCATTAGAAAAAACCGCACAAGATCTCCCTGCGGGGTTTAGCGAGAACATGGCAATATCCATAAGTGATCATGTTAAAAACGCCTTAAGACGATTAACGAAAAGTTAACACATTTTTTAAGGTGATAACGGCTGCGTTATTGGTCGTATTCATCAGAAATGAAAGCTACAACTATCGTAGCCATGAATACGTCTACATTCTCAACAAGGTGAAATGCCCGATCGCTTACTTTTCATCTAATCGCCTTATCAAAAGGAATAATGTAAGTTATTTATTTGAGTATAAATAATTACCTTAATTAAATACGTTAAAGTTGATGAATGGTTGCATTTATGGTCTATGTGATTTATTTAAAAATAGTGTGTTGAGTTTATTTTTTTATTATAATTTTGATGTTTGGCGACAGGTGGCGTTCATCAATATCCTAACAGACAATCGATTATTTATTTTCATGTTGTGGGTGAGCGTTTTTATTTCTAATGCCAAATGATTCTTGGTGAGGTTTTTTCTCTGGCCGACAAAACGCAGGCATCGCTTTGGCTTGGGTTCCAGGCGCGGTTAACCGTTCGCTAAACCCGCCAATCCCAGTGTGAAGCGGATATCGGCGCCAACGGTTTAAAAAAGCGTGACCTTCACAAAGTCGGACCGGGGATTGGTTGTCGTTTTGTTTGCCACGCCCACCGTTAAACTGTGGTAGGTCTTGAAGGGTAGCCCGCCTCCACTATAGTTATCGTGGGCTGGCCAGGGGTGATCTATTGTCCTTTTGTTGAGCGGCAAGGTCTCACTTTTACAGACAGGGAGGTGTGCAATGACGTTGGATGAAATATGGGGCCTGAAATTTCTGGGCAAATCCTACCACGACGAATGTATACGCTGGGCGGAAGACCAACTGTGTGCCGGTATTGATGCGCCAAGCGTCCGGAACCTGGCAAGGCTTGGCGTGGCCGGCCGGCCCGATAGAAGCAAGATTGAGCATTTTTTTGTCCATGCCTTGCAGGAACTCGGTGAAAGCCGGCCGGACAGGGACAGCGGCCTGAGAAGATACGCCCTGTTCCTTTGTCATCAGATCATCGACAGGCGACGGGATCCCGAGCAGGCGGCAAATCAATTGGCGGACATCAATCGTTACGAATGCGACAACGCCAGTATTTATTCGCTTTGGCATCGCGTGGTTGAAGACATTCATCTGCTTTACCGCGGCGACTATGCCTATGAAAACTCCGATTTGACCTTGAAAAACAAAAACAGCTTTATTGAGAAACTGGCGCGGCATTTTATCCTATTGCTTAACAATAATGTGCCGGGTGATTTTCTTTCGCTCAGCGTTTGCAAGTCTTGCCAGAAATTGGTGCGCACCCAATACCGGCCGCTGTCCGGTGAGAATCCGTTGCAGGAATTATTGATAAAGGTGGGATTAAAACAACCCAAGTATGCCACGGTATGCGCCTCTTGCGGATCCCGTGATGTCACGCATTTGTATTCTAACGAGCAGCGCGAGAATGCGTTGGCGCTGCTGGGTAAATGAGGGTGTATAACAACGTATTGATACCTGCGCTACCCATGGGCTGGAGGAGGCATGTGGTTTGCCGCCAGTCCTCCCGCCCTTGCTATGCGAACGAAAACCCTGGGATCAGGCGTTAATGCCGCCGTCCACGTTGATGCCGGTGCCGGTGATATGCGCCGCGGCGGGAGACGCCAGGAAGGTGACGGCGGCCGCGACGTCGGCAGCCTTGCCGTAGTGGCCGAGCGCGATAAACTGGCGCTGCGTTTCGGCGCCTTCGCCGTCGGCCGGGTTCATATCGCTATCGGTGGGGCCGGGGTGTACCAGGTTAACGGTAATGCCGCGCGGACCCAGATCCCGCGCCAGGCCACGGGTGAGCGACAACAGGGCCGATTTGGTCATGGCGTACACGGCGATGCCCGGCATGGCGACCCGCTCGGCCAGACAGCTGCCGATATTGATGATGCGGCCGCCTTGCCCGAGATGGGGCAGCGCCGCCTGGGTGGCGACCACCAGGCCGCGGATATTGACGTTGATCATGGCGTCGATATCTTCAAGCGCCAGATCTTCGAGCATGCCGCCGCGCGCGATGCCCGCGTTATTAACCAGGATATCGAGACCGCCCAGCCCGGCCACGGTTTGACTCACCGCATCGCGAACCGCGCCGGACGACGCGCTGTCGGCCTGGATGGCCAGCCCCTTGCGGCCAAGCCGCTCAATCTCTTGCACCACCTCGCGGGCCTTGTCGGCGGATTTTTCATAGGTAATTGCCACGTCGGCACCGGCCTGCGCCAGCGAAATCGCCATGGCCTTGCCTAAACCGCGACTGGCGCCGGTGACCAGCGCGCGTTTGCCTTGCAATGAATTCATGTTCATTTCCTCTTTGTGTGTTGATCGATACAAAAATAACTTAAACGGAATTGCCTCCAAGGGTCAAGGGTATTATTATACTGATTGGCACAAAATGAATGAGGGCAGGCGCAGGTTATGGCGGCACGAGGACGACCCAGGGGTTTTGATCGCGAGGCGGCGTTGACCGCGGCAATGAGGTTATTTTGGCAGAAGGGCTACACCGCGACGTCGATGGCGGACCTTTACCAGGTCATGGACATTAATTCGCCGAGCCTGTACGCCGCATTCAACAGCAAGGAAGACCTGTTCCTGGAAGCCATCGAACATTATGAAAAATGTATCGCGCCGCAGCTCTGGTCGCCGCTGGACACCGCGTCGAGCGTACGTGAAGGCGTGGGGGAATGGCTGAAACGCTCGGCGCGCATACTGACGCGCCAAGAATGCCCGTCAGGCTGTATGGTGACGCTGTCGAACGTGGCCAGTGAAGGTCATGTCCGCCCGGGCGAGCTGGTGAAACGCTCGCGCCAGCAGGGTATCGATAAACTGACCGCCCGCCTGGATCGGGCGGTGGCGGAGCGGGAGCTGGCGGCGGATACCGATACGGCGGCGCTGGCTCGGATGTATGTCGGCATCCAGCAGGGGATGTCCATTCAGGCCCGGGACGGCGCCGACTTTGCCACGCTTGACGCCATGGCGGATATGGCGCTGGCGCTGTGGCCGGCAAAATAAGGTATGCCCCCGATGTTACAACACATTGTCAATAATACATTGTATAAAGGGTTGGACCTCTTTTTTGCGATGGTTATCGACCGTTTTATGGGTATCATCGCTAATATTCAGTTGTTTAGTAATAATATCCGCAAACGCGTCCGATTTTTTATCCACTAAAACCTGGATATCAATTTTATATTTATGCCCGGGAGGTAATAACGCGCTGCAATGCTGGATCCTCTCCGGATGGTGCCCGGCGGCATGCAGGGTAGCCTCCCGGGATTGTTTTGCGCCCGCCGTCAAACTTGTAATTAATATAATAAACAATAACCATGATATTTTTTTCATTCGCACTCCCTGGGAAATTATCAGTGGCGTTGCCACATCCTGTGAAAACCATTCCGGTCAATAGCGGGCTTATGGATGGAAAAACGCCTGGGCGCGCTTAGCGAATATGAGTAATAGTCGCGGTTCTTGACATTCTTGATTTCCGCAAGATTGTTAAGATAATCATTTGACTCGGGCGTAATGAGATTATAGGCTTTGCCGTTATCGCCATCAATTAACAACGCGGCATTAAGTTGATATGCATTGCGATAGTCAAATATTTAGCAATGATATATATAAATAAATTATCTAACGTAAAAATATTAACGGCTTCTTATTGACATAAAATAGCATGTGAATTAATTATCCTGATATTTGATACGGTAAACCGCGGGGTATTCATTCTTGCGCAATGAGAGGACGCTTTTTGGCGTTAATAAGGCGATACCCGGCCAGATAAATCCAGTCCGTTGCTTTGCGTTATTTTAACGGTTCCCGGCGGGAAACTGATGGCGGAGGCGAAAACCATAACGGCGCAGCCGGCCCTGGGCGCGCCAGGCATCGGGGTGCCGAAGGACCGGTCATTTTCCTGCCTTCACCGTCAAAACCGCGTCATCGCGGCATGCTTTTAAAGTCGTCCGTTATCAACAGCGCGGCGGCTTTTTTCAGGATATCCCTTTCCATTTCAAGGCATCTGATACGTTCCTCCAGCTCCTGGATACGCTGCTGATCCGGCGTTTGCGCCATGCCCGCAGGCGGGCTGCCGCTGCGCTCCGCGCGCAGCTGGGCGACCCAGCGATACAGCATGTTTTCATTCACCCCGGTGGCGTCACAGGCTTCCTTGTAGGTTTGGCTTTTATCGAGTACCAGGCTTGCGGCCTCTCGCCTGAACTGCGCGGTAAATTGTGTTTTTCTGGTCATCAGGACATCCTTTTTAATCCGGCGATTATATCGCCTATCACGGCGTCCGGCATTAGTGGCGCGGCTTAACGGCGCGGCGCGGGCTAGCGCGTTATCCCCGCTAACCGGGGAATAATGGCGAGGGGGGTAATCCCGGCCGGCCAAAGAAAAATCATGCTTCCCGCGGTTCCTTGACTATGTCCTTACGCTTTTTTTTTGTGATCTTTACTGGGATAAAACCTGGCTGGATGGCTAAAAGTATCACTTATATCGCACGCCAGAAGGCGGAATATGCTATTTCGCCAGACCGGGACCCCGCGAATAATTCCTGGGCGGCGGGGCCAAAGCGGTCGAGGCCGGCCGCTGATGTGCAACGGCGTTGTCAGAACTTTGTAATGATTGCGTCAGGCCGGCGTCAGCGCCGCTTCGGTAAACTTCGTCATTGAAGCAGTGGTACAGACCACTGTCCCCACGTTATAAGGAGTTTATTATTATGCGCGTCATGTTAACCCGTACGCTGTTGTCATCCGCTGTCGCCGCCGCCCTGTTGCTTTCGGCGGGCATGGCGACGGCCCAGGCCGCCCCGGTCAGAAATATCGTCCTGGTCCACGGCGCGTTTGTCGTCGGCGCGGGCTGGCGTCCGGTGTATGATATTTTAACTAAAGACGGGTATAAGGTTACCCTGGTGCAGGAGCCGCTGACGTCATTCCCGGAAGATGTGGCCGCCACCAAACGTATTTTAGCGCTGCAGGACGGTCCGGCGGTGCTGGTGGGGCATAGTTATGGCGGCGCCATCATTACCGAGGCGGGGAATGATCCCCATGTCGCCGGCCTGGTATATATTGCGGCCCACGCCCTGGACAATGGCGAGACCGAGGCCAGCAATGGTAAAAAGCTGCCCAATACCGCCCGGCCTTTCGCCAAAACGGCCGACGGTTACCTGTATATAAACCCGGCCTATTATCCGGCCGATTTTGCCGCCGATCTGCCGCGCGGGCAGGCCGAATTCGAGGCGCGGGCGCAGATGCCGACCTCGGCCGGCGTGTTTACCGCCAATATTGCCGATCCGGCCTGGAAAACCAAACCGAGTTGGTACATGGTGGCGCAAGCCGACAAAATCATCAGTCCCGACCTGGAACGGATGTATGCGGCGCGCGCCCATAGCCATACGGTGGAAATCCCTGGGGCAAGCCATTCGGTCTACGAATCGCACCCGAAAGAGGTGGCTGCGCTGATAGAGCAGGCGGCGCTGCATGCGCTAGACTAAACCGTGGCCGCGCCAGGCCGCGCCGGAGATCATATGAAAATACTCGTCATCGAAGATGAGCCCAAGGCTCGGGACTATATGCGCAACGGCCTGACCGAATCCGGTTATGTGGTCGACGTGGCGTCGGGCGGCCTGGACGGCCTGCATATGGCCCTGGAAGATCGCTATGACCTGATCCTGCTGGATGTGATGATGCCGGGCATGGACGGCTGGTCGGTGATGGAGGTCATGGACAAGCGGATTGATACCCCGGTTATCTTCCTCACCGCCAAAGGCACCCTGGAGGATAAGCTGAAGGGGCTGGAACTGGGCGCGGACGATTACCTGGTAAAACCTTTCTCCTTTGCGGAACTGCTGGCGCGCATCCGGATTGTTTTACGGCGCAAGGGACAGGGCCGACAGGATGACGTGCTGTCCGTCGCCGATTTACAGATGGATGTCGCCAAACGGCGCGTGGTGCGCAACGGCGTGCGCGTCGACCTTACCAACAAGGAGTTTAACCTGCTGCATTTGTTTTTGCTGAGTCCGGGGCAGGTGCTGACCCGCTCGTTGATTGCATCAAGGGTATGGGATATGAATTTTGACAGCGACACCAACGTGGTGGACGTGGCGGTGCGGCGGTTGCGGCAAAAAATAGACGAGCCGTTCGGCACACCGCTGATCCATACCGTGCATGGGGTGGGTTACCGTTGTGAAGAGCAGGCATGAAACGTCTTTCGCTTACCTCCCGCCTGACGCTGTCGCTGGCGGTCCTGGTGATGCTGGTTATGGCGACCGTCGGTTACGCGCTGTACCGTACCCTGGAGCAGCAGCTGATTATCCGCGACGACGGTGCGTTGATCACCCGCGTTGAGCAGATCCGCACGCTGTTGCTTAATGAAGACGTCATGACGTTGATTCATGATAAGCCCGGCCTGTTTGCCAATATGCTGGGCAACACGGAGTCTTTACTGGTGTTGCGTTTTCCCGACGGGACGCCCCTGATGGAAGTCAATCCCGGCCGCTCGCCCATCCCGCGAATCACTCCGGTGCCGGCCGGCGCGCCGCTGACGCTTGCCGCGGTACACCATGCGGTTACCGCCGACGG
This sequence comes from Acerihabitans sp., assembly GCF_036398755.1. Classification (NCBI taxonomy): domain Bacteria; kingdom Pseudomonadati; phylum Pseudomonadota; class Gammaproteobacteria; order Enterobacterales; family Pectobacteriaceae; genus Acerihabitans; species Acerihabitans sp. Next base: position 69,295 of record NZ_DASWOM010000016.1, read on the forward strand.
CATTCCTTTTATCTCCGCGTCCGCCCTGGCGAACATCTCAAGGGCGCCTTATCAGGTCACCATTACCACCGGGCGGCTGATGTCGGAGCGCACCCGTACCCTTGCCATGTACCGCAACCAGATTATCCTGGTTGCGACGGCCGCCACATGGCTTACCGCGCTGCTGGCCTGGTTCTTCATCCGCCGGGGCTTGACGCCGTTGCGCCGGCTGGCCGCTGAGACCGCATCGATGGATATTCACTATCTGTCCCGGCGTATCGGCATCACCCGTGCGCCGTCCGAACTGCGGCAGCTGATCGAGGCGTTTAACAGCATGCTGGAGCGGCTGGAAATCAACTTTCGCCAGCTTAGCCAGGTGTCGGCCGATATGGCCCATGATCTGCGCACGCCGATCGGCATATTGCTCGGGCAAACGGAAGTGGCGATGCGGTTCAAACGTGATACTGATTATTATGAAAACCTGCTGGGCTCGAACTTTGAAGAGCTGCAACGCCTGGCAAGAATGATCGATAATATGCTGTTTCTGGCCCGGGCCGGGGACGCGGGCCATGCCATCGAGCGCGCGGCCTTGCCGTTAACCGCCGAGTTCGGGCGGTTGAGCGATTATTTTGAGGGGCCGGCCGAGGAACGCGGCCTGACGCTGGCCTGTGAGCGCAACGGCGCCACCGTGTGGGCCGATCCCGAGCTGCTGCGCCGCGCCCTGGCCAACCTGCTGGCCAACGCGGTGCATTATGCCGATACCGGCACGGCGATTGTGCTGCGGGCCGAGCAGCGTCCGGAAGGGACCACCATCAGCGTGGAGAACGCCGGCCCGGATATTGCGCCGCATCATCTTGAGCGCCTGTTCGACCGCTTCTATCGCGCGGACGCTTCGCGCGCCGGCGACGCCGGCGCCAGCGGCCTGGGGTTGTCCATTGTCCGCAGCATAATGGTGCTGCATCAGGGCCGGTGGCATGCGCAAAGCGGTAAGCGCCGCACCCGGTTCAGCCTGTTTTTTCCGGCAAAACCGGCATAAATCCGCCGTAAAAAAAAACGCTCCGCATCCGCCACCTTTGCCCTCGCCGCCGGGAGGGGGATATTTTTCATAAAAGTGGCTTATCCGGCCAAGATATTTGATAATAAGTCAAATATGAAAACGACGCTTGATGAAATGCAGGCCTTTATCGCGGTGGTGGACAGTGGTTCCATCACCGCCGCCGCCGCGCAGCTGGATCAAACCATTTCCGCTACCAGCCGCACCCTCGGGCGGCTGGAGGAGAAACTGCACACCACGCTGCTCAGGCGCACCACGCGCCGGCTGGAACTGACGGAGGAGGGCAAGGCCTTTCTGGAGCGCGCCCGGCATATCGTTTCGGCCGTCGAGGAGACGGAGGAACTGATGTCCATGCGGCGCAACCAGCCGTCCGGGCTGTTGCGCGTGGATGCCGCCTCGCCGTTTATGCTGCATGTCATCGTGCCGCTGATAGCGGGATTTTGCGAGCGTTATCCCCAGATGGAGCTGGAGCTGAACAGTAATGAGGGCATTATCGATTTGCTGGAAAGACGCACCGATTTGGCAATCCGTATCGGCCACTTGAAAGACTCCACGTTGCACGCCCGGCTTATCGGCAACAGCCGCGTCCGCGTGCTCGCCAGTCCCGCTTATCTGGCCGCGCACGGCACTGTGCAAAGCGTGGCGGAACTATCCCGGCATACCTTACTGGGTTTTAACCAACCCGAAGCGCTGAACGAATGGCCGTTACTGAATGAAAGCGGACTGCCGCTGCATATCCAGCCGGCTATCCGCTCGTCAAGTGGAGAAACGCTGCGGCAACTGGCGCTCAGCGGCGCCGGCATAACCTGTCTGTCGGATTTCATGACGCGCGCCGATCGCCGGGACGGGCGGTTGCGCCAGTTGTTAGAGCGGCAGACGCTGGATATCCGTCAGCCGATTAACGCGGTGTATTATCGAAATACGGCGCTGTCTTCCCGTATCCAATCTTTTATAGATTACCTGGCCAAAGCCATCGGCCCCCAGGGCTTTGCCGAATAAGGCATTGTCGCCAGCCAAGCGTCGCGGGCGCGCTTTGGGCCACGCGCGGGGGGAATGGGATTTGGCCGGAAGGGGTAAACAGCGTGCAGAATGCAGCGCGGGTGATTGGGTAATGAAGCTAAAGCGCTTAGCCGAACAGGCCGAGGTGTTCGATCAGAATATGGCAGCCGATGCCGACCAGCACCACGCCGCCCAGGATCTCGGCCCATTTACCCATTACCGGTCCCAGGAAGCGGCCCAGCAGCACGCCGGATGACGCCATCACAAGCGTAGCCGAGCCGATGGCAAGCGCGGTAGTGAGGATATTGACCTGCAGGAACGCCAGGCCCACCCCTACCGCCATGGCATCCAGGCTGGTGGCGATCGCCGTGGTGACCAGCAGCCAGAAGCTATGCTTGGCGCGCGGCGGCTGTTGTTCCGTGGTTTTTTTCAAGCAGCCGTGGATAACCATTCTGCCGCCCAGGATACCGAGCAGCGTAAAGGCGACCCAATGATCCCAGGCTATAATGTACTTGCTGGCGGCAATGCCCATCACCCAACCGATCACCGGCGTGATGGCCTCCACCGCGCCGAATATGGCACCGGTTCTCAGCGCCTCTTTCAGCCCCGGGCGTTCGAGCGTCGCCCCTTTGCCGATAGAGGCGGCAAACGCGTCCATCGACATGGCGAAGGCAAGGATCAGGGTGGCGTACATATTCATTTTTTATTACCGGGTGTTGCCAGGTATCGATCCCGCCGCTGTTCATCCCGCGCGGTGGGCATCTACCGGTTAATCAGGGAAAGAGAGGATGATACAGCGTTCCGGCGTGAAAAAAAAGACAATAAAAACATGGGATTAAGTATAGCCATGGCTATATTTTATAGCCATGGCTGTTAAGCGGTATAAAATTGATACATTGCGCGCCGTCACATTCCATCCCGTGGGCGGCTTGCCGTGCGGGCCGTTTTGCCGGCGCGCTGATAAAATTCCGAAAAGGAGAGAGAAAGTTTCTACCTAACTACCGTCACTTCAAGTAATTAATTGATAGGACAATTCAAATGCCAGATTTGAATATTGACTTATAACCGGCAGGGGATTTTAAATGTAAAAATCATATTTTCAATAAGATTATAATAATGAAAATAATAATACTGGTCTCTTCGTTTTTATTTTCGGCTCCAGTACTGGCCTTATGCCAGCCTCCGGGCGCCACCGGCGTATTTCAACGTACTCCCTTGCCGTTGACCACCCAAGCGTCAATCGAATGCGATTATGCGTTGGAAAACGCGGGTCATGCCCGCCCGCGCATAGGTTTGGCATTATCTGGAGGCGGCACCCGCGCGGCCTATTTCTCGCTGGGTATTTTATCCGGCCTGAGCAGGTCGGGCGTATTGGAACATGTGGATGTGATTTCTTCCGTATCGGGGGGCGGGTATGCCGCCTATTGGTATTTCGCCAGGCTGATGGAGGGCTACAGAAGGCATACCGGCACCGACACTATATTTGGCGACTGCGCGCCCACCTGGTGGGTAAAAACGCCATTGCCGACAAATGGCGTAGACACCAGAAGCAAAAGCGATATCCGGGATGATGCATTACTGAAAACAACGCTGGACAATGCCGTGGCATTTGAAGGATTTCAACCTTGTAATAAAGCGTCGGAAAGTGAAAATACGGCAAATTATATTCGGCCTGACGATAAATATGTTTGGCAGGCGCATCTTGCCCGCTGGCCCGATTTGTTTAATACCGGCATTATCAACGTCACCGGCAATAAGCAGGGCAAGCTGAAATGGAACCAATTGCTGCCGGTCATAAAAGAAATATTACTGCGCAAATTCGCCACCGACGA